>CACXFF010000151.1 GCA_902766805.1 uncultured Coriobacteriaceae bacterium
CACATGCCCAAAGACGAGGACGAGTGGGCGTGGAGCTGGGAGCTGATCTACGCAGCCTACGACTTGGCGCGCAAGAGTCCTGCCAACAGCGAGACCTTCTGCGAGCTGGTGCGCAACGCCGGCTGCCGTTTGGGCCGCAGGCCGGCCAAGCAGCTGCTGCGGCTGCACCAGGCATTCGCGCGCGACGTGCCGCGTTGGGCACTCAACGGCTGGTCCGCCACGGAAGACGTGGCGGAAGTCCTGGCTGCAGGGTAAGGGCGCGGAGGCGTTGCGGGCCCACGAGCCGGCCCGGCACGGGAGCTGGCGCGCCGGTTCACGCAGAGCTGGCGCGCCAGCCAAAAGCCGGGGATGCGGCCAAGGGAGGGATTGGGATCGGGGTTGGCCCGCAACGGGACAGGGTCGCTCGTGATCGCGGGCGTCCGTCGGCCAGGGCCGAGGAGGCGATGCCCGCGGGGCGCGGGTGTGGCGCGGGGAAGCCGCGGGGCGCAACAAAAGGGCCCGGCGCGACGGCCGGACCCTTGGCAACAAACTGCAGGTAGAGCGCGTGATCTACACGTAGTCCACCACGTGGACGATGGACATGAGCAGGTCCTTCTTGGCCACACGGCCGCGCGCGAGCTCGGCGGCAGCCACGATGGACATCCAGCTCTGGACGTAGGCCATGTCGCAGCCCTGGCGCTCGCAGTAGATGCGCAGGAACTCGTCGGCCACCGCGTCGTCGCCGCGCATGCGGAACAGGATGTAGCTGGTGGCAGCATCGGCACCGCCGCAGCCGCGGGTGGCGTGGGCCCAGTCGCAGACCACGGGGCCGTCCTCGGTCATGATGACGTTGGAGGGAGAGAAGTCGCCATGGCAGACCTTGATGTGGTTGGGCATGCCGTCCAGACGCATGTGCAGGTCGTAACGCGTGGCCTCGTCCAAGGCCTCCACCTGCGAGATCATGCGGGCGTACTTGTCCTTCTGGTGGGTGAGCAGCACGCTGGTGTGCTTGTGGATGTCGATTTCCACGTCGGCCAGGATGGTGAGGTGCTCGGTGAGCTTGTCGGGCTCGGCGGTCATCATGTCGCGCAGGGTGGGGCCGATGGCCTTGGCCGTGGAGAGGATCCAGGAGCCGTCCTCCTTGCCGACGCCGCGGAAGCTCGGCACGGCGATGCCGGCCTGCTCGGCGCGGGTGAGGTTGAGGGCCTCGTTGAGGATGTCGGCAGCGGGCTTGTTGGTGTTGAACACCTTGACCATGGCGTCACCACAGTCGTAGACCACCTTGTTGGCGCGCTCCACCACGAGCGTCTTGTTGTCGGGCAGAAGTTTCATGTGGGCATTCCTCCGAACGATGGAGAGGCGCTCGCGTCGCGTGGCGCGGGCGCCCGGGCTTATTCGATGCTAGTCCTCGTAGCTGGACGCTTCACGGCCATAGTAGGCGTCGAGGTACAGTTCGCGCAGCTCAGAGATGAGCGGGTAGCGCGGGTTGGCGCCAGTGCACTGGTCGTTGAAGGCCTGCTTGGACATCTCGTCCAGCGTATCGAGGAAGTACTGCTCGTCGACGCCGAAGCCAGCGATGGTGGCAGGCACCTCGACGTGCGCCTTGAGCTCCTCGATGCCCGCCACGAAGTTCTCGAACACCTCATCGTCGTCCTTGCCCGTGAAGCCGCAGTAGCGCGCGAACTCGCAGTAGCGCTCTTTGGCGTGCGGGTACTGGTACTGGGAGAAGGTGCCCATCTTGGTGGGACGCTCGGCGGCGTTGTAACGCATGACGCGCGTGAGGACGAGCGCGTTGGCCCAACCGTGCGCGATGTGGTGGAAGGCGCCGAGCTTGTGCGCCATGGAGTGGTTGATGCCCAGGAAGGCGTTGGCGAAGGCCATGCCCGCCATGCAGGAGGCGTTGGCCATGTGGTCGCGGGCCTCGACGTCATTGGGGTTGTCGTAGGCGCGCGGCAGGTAGTCGAACACCAGCTTGCCGGCGCGCAGCGCGATGCCGTCGGTGTAGTCCGAGGCCATGATGGAGACGTAGGCCTCCAGGGCGTGGGTGAGCACGTCGATGCCGGAGGCGCTGGTCAGGCCCTTGGGCTGGCTCATCATGTTGTCGGTGTCGACGATGGCCATGTTGGGCATGAGCTGGTAGTCAGCGAGCGGCCACTTCACGCCGGTGCTGGCATCGGTGATGATCGCGAACGGAGTGACCTCGGAGCCCGTGCCCGAGCTGGTGGGGATGGCCACGAAATAAGCCTTGGTGCCCATCTCGGGGTAGGTGTACACGCGCTTGCGGATGTCCATGAAGTCCATGGCCATGTCCTCGAAGCGCGCCTCGGGGTGCTCGTACATGAGCCACATGATCTTCGCCGCGTCCATGGCGGAGCCGCCGCCCACCGCGATGATGGTGTCGGGCTCGAAGGCGCGCAGCTGCTTGACGCCTTCCTCGGCGTTGTGCAGCTTGGGGTCGGGCTCGACGTCCCAGAAGCTGGAGTGTACGATGCCCATGGAGTCAAGCTTGGCCTCGATGGCCTTGGTGAAGCCACTCTTGTACAGGAAGGTGTCGGTCACGATGAAGGCGCGCTTCTTGCCCATGATCGTGCCCAGCTCGTCCAAGGCCACCGGCAGGCAGCCCTTCTTGAAGTAGACCTTCTCCGGGGTACGGAACCAGAGCATGTTCTCCCGCCTCTCCGCAACCGACTTGATGTTGATGAGGTGCTGGGGGCCAACGTTCTCGGAGACCGAGTTGCCGCCCCAAGAGCCGCAGCCCAACGTGAGCGACGGCGCGAGGGCGAAGTTGTACAGGTCGCCAATGCCGCCCTGGCTGGAGGGAGTGTTGATGAGGATGCGGCAAGTCTTCATGCGGCTCGCGTGCAGGGCGATCTTTTCGCGCTGGTTGACGTCCACATACAGGCTGGAGGTGTGGCCGTAGCCACCGTCGGCGACGAGGCGCTCCGCCTTGGCCAGGGCCTCCTCGAAAGTCGCGGCGTGGTACATGGCCAGCACCGGCGAGAGCTTCTCGTGCGCGAACTCCTCGGAGATGTCCACGCTCTCCACCTCGCCGATGAGGATCTTTGTGGTGCGCGGCACCTCGATGCCCGCCATGCCGGCGATGGTGCAGGCCGTCTGGCCCACGATGCGGGCGTTCAGGCCGCCGTTGACGATGATGGTCTTGCGGACGCTCTCCAGCTCCTCGGGATTCAGGAAGTAGCAGCCCCTGCGCGCGAACTCGGCCTTGGCCTCGTCGTAGACCGCATCGAGCACGGTCACGGACTGCTCGGAGGCGCAGATCATGCCGTTGTCGAAGGTCTTGGAGTGGATGATGGAGTTCACGGCCATGCGCACATCGGCGGAGTCGTCGATGATGACGGGGGTGTTGCCGGCGCCCACGCCGATGGACGGGGTGCCCGAGCTGTAGGCGGCCTTGACCATGCCGGGGCCACCCGTGGCCAGGATGATGTCGGACTCGGCCATGAGCATGTTGGTGGCGGCCAGGCTCGGCGCCGCGATCCAACCGATGATGCCCTCGGGAGCGCCGGCGGCCACGGCGGCCTCCAGCACGATGCGCGCGGCGGCGGCGGTGCACTGCTTGGCGCGCGGGTGCGGACTGATCATGATGGCGTTGCGGGTCTTGAGTGCGATGAGGCACTTGAAGATGGCGGTAGAGGTGGGGTTGGTC
>CACXFF010000152.1 GCA_902766805.1 uncultured Coriobacteriaceae bacterium
AGGGCATCGGGTGCGGCCTGTGCGTCACCGGCGTAGACCGCGCGGGCGTGGCGAGACGCTACGTGCTGCACGAGCCCGACGCCGTCGTGAGCTTCGCGCGCGAGGCCGGCGGAGACTGGAGCTCCGTGGTCGAGCCCCACGCCATGGGCCGTCCGCTCATGGAGCCGCTCGTGTACGACGCCGACGACGACAGGCCCCTCGGCCACTCGGTGATCACGCCCGAGGTCATCGGCATCATCGACAAGGCCATGCGCGACGTGCTGCGCATGGAGGTGGGGGCCGAGTTCTTCACGGCGCCCCAGAGGTACATCCTGGGAGCGGACCCCGCGCTTTTCGACCCGGAGGGCGCGGCGCAGGCCGCGCGCGAGCTGGCCGACGGCTCCGACGCCGACGATGACGACGAGGGGCCCGCGCACCGCGCCGACCCGCGCAAGATGATGCGCGCCTACCTCGGAATGTTCCTCGCGCTCACGCGCGACGCCAACGGCGAGGTGCCGCAGGTCGGGCAGTTCCCCGCGGGCGACGCGTCCAACTTCATCGCCGTGTTCGAGAACGACGCGCAGCGCTTCTCCGGCGCGACCAACGTGCCGCTGGGGCAGCTCGGCGTGCTGTCGAACACCTACACCTCATCCGACGCCCTGGGCGCCGCCAACGACCCGCTGATCCTCGAGGTCGAGCAGATGAACGCGCGCAACGGCGAGGCGATGGAGGAGGTCGCCCGCATGATGCTCGCCATCGACCGCGGCGTGGCCTACGACGAGCTGCCGGACCGCGAGATGGGCGTCATCTCGCAGTTCGTGGACCCCGCCCAGCCCACCATATCGGCCACGGCCGACGCGTGGACCAAGATCGGCGCCGCCGACCAGTCGCTGGTGGGCACCCGTGTGTGGTACGAGGGCCTGGGCCTGTCCAAGGCCACCATCGACCGCGTCATGGCGGCGCGCGACCAGGCCGGCTCCATCGAGATCCTCAACGCTATCGCCCAGGAGCTGGGCGCGGGAGGGCCGAGACTTGGTTGACGCCGAGCTGTTCGCGCGCTACCAGCAGGCCCTCGGCACCAACGCGGACCTGACGAGCAGGGCCGTCGAGGCCATCGTCGCCCGCCTGGACGGCCTCACGCCGCTGGAGCAGGCCGAGTACCTGATGGCCAACTACCCGAAGCTGGTGAAGGCGCACGGGAAGGTCGCGGCCGACGTGGCGCGCCAGTTCTACCAGGAGCAGCGGGACGGCAGCGACCTCGACACGGACTATGTCGCGCAGTCCTCCCGGCCGATACCCGAGCAGTGGCTGGCCGAGGACGTGAGTGACGCCTTCACCGGCAACCACGGCATGACCGTGGCGAAGCTCCCGGGCAAGGCGTCCAGTCGCACCATGCAGCGCGCCGACGAGACGATCGGCTACAACGCGCGCCGCGACAGGGCGCACCCGCGGTGGGCCATCGTCCCGAAGCTCGGCGCGTGCGCGTTCTGCGTCATGGTCGGATCGCGCGGCTTCGTGTACCACACCAACAACACGGCTGACGCGCAGAGGCACCTGAACTGCAGGTGCGCCGTCGTGTGCGACTTCGACACGGACAACCCCGCGCTCGAGGGCTACGACCCCGGAAAGCTCTACGACCAGTACCTCGGAGACCTCGCGGAGGGCATCGTCACGACGCACGGAAGCTCGGTGGGCTCCATCGGGCTCAAGAGCGCCGCAGACGGCGGCACGCAGACGGTGGAGGCGCTTCCCTCCAGGAGCAACTGGTCTGGCAAGTGGGCGAAGGCCAACTTGGCCCAGAACATAGCCACCATGCAGAGCTATCTCGAAGGCGCCGATACCATCGAAGAGCTGAAGGGGCGCATGGGAGAGTGCGACGACTTCCTCGCGAAGTCGGGCATGGGGAAGGCCATGGGAAAAGCCCAGTGGCAGCAGCTGAGGGCGTCGCTCACGGCCTCGAAGCAAGCAATCGAGCAGCGCGGGAGGGCGTTCGCCGCCATCGACGCCGACAAGTCCGTCGATGAGCACGAGAAGAGCCGCCGAAAGACGCGATATGTCTCCATCAAGGAGGAAAGGCTTTTCTTCTTCGACTCGAAGGGCGTCAGGTCCATACCCATCGACCCGAAAGTCGGCATCCGCAAGCCCGACTACTGCTGCATGACCGGAAAGCAACGTCGTGACCTAAAAGACTACGAGGTCGCCGGGCATGAGGTGCTGGCAAGGCTCGGTTTTGACACCGTGCCACTGCCGACTGAGAATAGCCTGCCAAGTGGCTTCCCGAACATCGACCTGTGGATGGACGGCCAGTTCTGGGAGCTGAAGACGCCACAAGGAAGCGGCAGCAGCCTGACGAAGCGCATCAACGACGGGATCAGCAAGTGGGACCGCGTGCACTCGTTCGGGCTCGCCGATGGCGACACGCCGAGAATCATAGTGGACAACAGGTACAGCGCCATGGCTGACTCAGACGCAATGCTCAAGCTGAAGACCGCGATGGCGGTGAATGGCGCCAAGGGCTTCGATGAGGCGATATTCATATCGAGCGTCGGTGCGGTCACCAGGCTGTCGGCATGAGAAAAGCCCCAGAATCGCGTTCCATTTCGAATCGGGGCTCGTAGCAAGTATACCCCACTTCGTGTTCGTCCAACTGGCAGGCCACCTGCTCCCCGCACGTGCGGGGATGACCCCCGCTTCGGCGTGAAGACGGCTGACACCCGCATTAATGGAGAGCTCTGGGAGTCTAAGGTTCCAGAAGACTGGAATGGTGAGCATACTATTCGAAAGCAGTTCTTCAAGGCCAAGGGTAAAGGAACCAGCCGACTGTTGATCTCAGCTACTGAGAACGGGGTAGACATTTCTGAGATGAGAAAATGGGTACTTGAGACTTATCGCAGGGGCGATTATGACTACATCACCGAGGTGTTGCTAATGAGCTCCGACGGAGAATCCATAGAAAGACTGTTGCGGTAAACA
>CACXFF010000153.1 GCA_902766805.1 uncultured Coriobacteriaceae bacterium
GGCGGCCTGGTCCTGCACCAGGCGGTAGGCCGGGCGCTGCTCGACGGGCCAGTCGCTGTCGTGCAGGGCGCGGATGGCGGCCTCGTCCTCCTCGCCGGTGAAGTTGATGTCGCGCAGCCGCTCTTTGGTGAGGAACTCCGCCACCACGTGGTCCATGAGGTTGCGCAGGCCGGCCATGGTGTAGGGCGAGAACTGCGACGGGTCGTACTCGGTCTCGAAGACGAGCTCGCCACCGTCGAGCATGAGGTCGATGCCGCAAGCGGTGCGGGCATACGACAGCTCGAGCATGACGGACGGGGCCTCATGCCCGCCCAGCTTCACGGCGTGCTCGAACTCGCCCTGGTAGACGAAGAGCACGTCGCCGGAGAAGCCGTAGGCCTGGTGGATCTCCGAGAAGCCGTAGATGTCGTGCGCCATGGCGGACACGAGGTAGGCCTTGCACTGCTCGATGAGGGAGACCACATAGTCGTCGTCCTGCCAAGACAGGGTCACGGGCAGGGTCTTCACGAGCATCGAAACGCTGTCCTGGAGGCGCGGGTCGTTGCGGCCGTTGTAGATGGTCGAGAAGTAGGGCTGCTCGGCGTAGGTGTAGGCCTTGAGCGCGACGGCGAAGGCAGCGGTGAAGAACGCGTTGAGCGTGAGGCCGTGCTCCTCGCAGTAGGCACGCACGGCATTGCCGTCCGCCTTGCCCCGCGTGCGCTCGAAGCGCGCGTGCCCGGCGTCTGGCGACCCGTCCCTGACCGGGTTCGTCTCGCCGCCGCAGCCCGCGAAGATGCTGTCGTAGAACTGATGGGCGGCCTCGTGGCGCTCGGACGCGAGCACCTTGGCCTCGTCGAGCGCGTACTCGTAGCCGCTGTACACCTCGCGCGGGACCTCTTCGCCCTGGTAGATGCGCTCGATGTCGCGCACCATGATGTCGATGGACGCGCCGTCGCTCACGATGTGGTGGGCGTCGAGGTACAGGTAGTTGCCGGCCTGCGTCAGGTAGACCTCGGCACGGCAGAGCAGCTCGCCGGAGGTCAGGTCGAACGGACGCACGAGGTCGTCCTGCGCGGGCAGCTGCTCGCAGGTCACGACCTTCACCTCGAAGGGGTGGTCGTCGCGTCGCACGGAGCGCAGCAGGCCCTTGTCGTCCGTGCGCACGCACATAAAGAGGTAGGGGTGCGCCAAAACCATCTCGTGGATCGCGGAGCAAAGGCGCTCGATGTCCACGCTGTCGTCGAGGCGATAGAGCATCGGCAGGTTGTAGATCGTGTCCTCGGGGTGGCGCATGCACTCGACGTAGATGCCCTGCTGCGTCTCGCTGAGCGGGTAGTCCTCCTGCAGCTCGTAAGCGCTCTCCTGCTCGGTCGCGCCCAGGAGCCGCTCGACGTCCTCGATGGTCGGGCACTCGGCCAGCTGGGAGGTCTTGATGACGACGTTGAACGCCTCGCGCAACTCGGCGCAGAAGCGGATGGCGCCCAACGACGAGAGGCCCGTCTCGAACAGGTCGCTGGTAATGCCCACGCGGTCGGTGCCAAGGATGCCCTTCACGATGTCGAGCAGGCGCTCCTGCACCGCGTTGGTCGCGGCGACGATGTCGCTGTAGTCCAGCTCCGCCTCGGGCAGGGCACGCTTGTCGACCTTGCCGTTGGGCGTGAGGGGGAACGCGTCGAGCTGCATGAAGCTCTGCGGGACCATGTAGGAGGTCAGGGAGCGCTTGGCATGGCGCTTGAGCTCCGCCACGTCCACGTCGCAGTCGGCCACGAAATGCGCGGCGAGATACTCCTGCGCGTCCTTCACCACGGTGACCACGGCCTGGCGCACGCCAGGGAACGACTCGAGGACCTTCTCCACCTCGCCGAGCTCCACGCGCAGGCCGCGCAGCTTGACCTGGTCGTCCAGGCGGCCGTGGAACGCGATGAGGCCGTCCGGGCGCACGACGGCGAGGTCGCCCGTGCGGTAGGCGGGGATGCCAAAGAGCTGGATGAAGTTGCGCTCGTTGAGGTCGGGGCGGCCGACGTAGCCGCGGCCGACGCCGTCGCCCAGGATCACGAGCTCGCCCTGCTCGCCGATCGCCAGCGGGTTGGCCTGCTCGTCGACCGTGATGGCGTGGTAGTTGGCCAAGGGCACGCCGATCGTGACGTCGTCGCCCGAGTCCAGGAAGATGGCCGTGGCCGACACCGTGCACTCCGTCGGGCCGTAGCTGTTCATGACGGCCATGTCGGGGTTGATCGCCTTCAGGCGCGTGTAGAGGTCGCCCGGGAAGGCCTCGGCGCCCACGTCTACCGCGCGGATCTGCTTGCACGCCTCGGCGAAGACCGGCAGCTCGATCATGTTGGCGAGGTAGCTCGGGGTGCAGGTGAAGGAGCGCACGCCGTTGGCGGCGATGAGCTCGGCCATCGCGGTCGGGTCCATGATCTGGTCCTGCGTGGCGATCACGACGGTCTTGCCGTTGGCCAACGGGACGAACTCCTCCATCACCGACACGTCGAAGGTGAACGCCGCCAGTGCGAGGGACACGCCGCCGAAGCGCGTGAAGACCTGCACCTCGATGTTCACGTCGTCATCGTGGACGAAGTTCGTGAGGTTGTGGTTCTCGATCATCACGCCCTTGGGCTTGCCCGTGGAGCCCGAGGTGTAGATGACGTAGGCCAGGTTGTCCGGCGCGACGGCGACGTCCAGGTCGCCCGTCTCGTGCGTGCGCACGGCCTCGGCCGCCTCCACGATAGTGAGGCCGAGGTCGGACAGCGCGGCGAACAGGTCCGCGCGGCGCTCGAGCACGGCGCTCGTCGTGAGCACGATGCGCGCGCCGGAGTCCTCCAGGATGTAGCGCACGCGCTCCTCGGGATACTCGGGGTCAACGGGCACGAATGCCGCGCCGGCCGCCAGGACGCCCTGGCGCATGACATAGGCCCAGCTGTCGCGGTCGGCAAAGACGACCACCATCGACTCGGGACCGGCGCCCCGCTCGGCGAGCGCGTGGCCGATCGCGTTGGTCTCGGCGTTCATCTGGCCATAGCTGAGCGTGCGGTCGCAGGCGACGATCGCCGTGCGCTCCGGATGCGCGTGGGCCTGCTCTTGCAGCAGCTCGTAGACGGGACGCTGCTCTATGGGCACGTAGGTGTCGTGCAGGGCCAACAGCTGCTTGAATTCTCGTTCGGTCATGAGATGCCCCCCTCGCCGATTGGCAACGATACGCAGGTACCTTTTTCCACGCGTAGCATTGTATCGTTGGGCGCTGGCGCGGGGCGCTACGGATTGGCGACGGACTCCATGTAGCAGCAAACGCGCGGCCGGCCCGTCTGTCGACGAAGGCCGGCCGCGCGTGCGTCGGGCGTGCCTCATGACGTCCGCGGCTTGGCCCTAGAGGGGCGGCTGCGGACGGAGGGGCTAGCGCTTGAAGTTGATCATCAGGCGGTGCAGCGTGTTGAACTCGGAGGCGATGCAGGTGTCGTAGACGCCCGCGAGCTCCTCGTCATCCGGCTCCTCCTCCTGGTCCGTGGCGAACAGCTTGACCTTGTGGTCGAAGCGCAGGATGACGGACTTGCCAGCCTCGTCGTGGTCGAGGATCGTGAACGAGCACATGTGCGGGCGCTCCTCCGCGACCGTCGCCTCGAACTGCGGCAGCAGCTTGGTCTCGACGCTCGTCATCTGCTCGGGGGTGAGCAGCTCGGCCGCGTACTGCTTCCACTGGTCGATGCGCTCGTGCTCGGCGGGACCGCCGGTGAGCAGCAGCGCGTTCTCGGGATACATCTTGACGAAGCCGCGGATCAGCTTGCCGGCGATCAGCAGGAAGAGGCAGGCGCAACCGTTGGACAGCATCGAGCCGTACCACGGGGCGTCCATGGGGACGACGCGCGCCAGCAGCAGGGTCGCGCCGATGTTCACCACGATCTGGATGCCGTAGGAGATGTTGGCCAGGTTCTCGCGCTCCGTGGCGGACAGGTAGTTGACCAGGGAGTCGTTGGTGAAGGTGAGCAGGCTGCTCAGGCAGACGATGCGGATGGCGAAGGGCAGCGACTCGAGCATCACGGGGTCGTTGACGCCGAACAGGCCGATGAACAGCTGCGGGAAGAGTATGAGGATCGCGACGATGGGGACGACGAACACCAGGCCGATGCGGAACATCGTGCGCTTCACCAGCAGGGTGCCGCAGCGGTTGCCCTCGCCGAAGTACGACGAGGCCAGCGCCATGACGGGCTCGCTCGCCGACGCCGTGAAGATGGTGAGGAACAGGACCAGGTTGTCGACCACGGCCGAGTTGCCCAGGCCGCTCGTGCCGCTCTCGTGGGCCAGGACGAGGTTCTGCACGATCATCTGGATGGTGAACATGAGGTACATGATGGCCATGGGCGTGCCGGGCTTGAGGATGGACAGCAGCGACGGATCGCCCTCCTCCTTGCGCGGCATGACGAAGCGGCAGAGGCTCTTGTCCCTGTGGAAGTGCGGGATGAACATCAGGACGGCCACGAACTCGCTGAACACCAGGGAAAAGGCGCTCGCGCCGATGCCCATGTGGAAGACCTCCAGCAGCACGAAGTTGCCCAGCACGTTGAGGACCGCGGCGACGACGTTGGCGTGCAGGACGACCTGCGGGTCGTTGTCGTCGGTCAGGATGTAGTCACCCGCGAAGAGATACACGATGGGCAGCGAGCCAAAGAGCAGCGTGTGCAGGTACTCGCGCGCGTAGCCTATGTTTTCCGGCGTCGCGCGCAGGAACTTCAGGATGGGGTCGGTGAAGATGAACATGAACACGGCGAAGGCCACCGTGATCACCGTCAGGGCCAACACGGAGCGGGAGAAGGCGCGGGCCGCACCGGCCTTGTCGCCCGAACCGGAACACTTGGAGACGGTGATGCCGCAGCCCACGCCGGCCAGCGCGCCGAGGGCGCTGAAGATGAGGTTGACGGGCTCCACCGTACTCAGGGCCGAGAACGGAGCCTCGCCCAGGCTCTGCGAGATGCAGATGCCGCCAATCACGGGTGAGAGCTGGCCAAAGATCAGGCCGATCATCGCGGGGATGATGTAGTGCGTGCTACTGCGCCGTATGAGCGCGTTTTCGTATTCGTACTCGATGTGTTGTTCCATGCCTACCCCCTTTTTTATCCTGTGACGGGTCACGCGGACCGTTCGCTAGAAGTATCGCACTCCTCGAGCTCGGGTCGAC
>CACXFF010000154.1 GCA_902766805.1 uncultured Coriobacteriaceae bacterium
CTGTGCGGCGCCCACGGTGCTCGGCGGCCTGGGCCTGCTGCAGGGACGACGTGCGACCTGCTACCCCGACTTGCAGGACCAGCTGGCTGCCGCCGGCGCGCAGGTGGTGAGCGACCAGGCCGTGGTCGTGGACGACAACATCACCACGAGCCAGGGGCTGGGCACAGCGATCGACTTCGGCCTGGCGCTCGTGGCGCGCTTCTGCGGCCAGGACAAGGCCGACGCGCTGGCGCGGGGCGTGGTCCACGGCGTGCTCTGAGCCTCTCGCGCGAAGCGGGCGAGACGCCGGCTCGTACGGGCCGGCGTTTTTTCTATGGGAAAGAACAAACACCTGTTCTCATTCCATGCTAGAATAGACGTTCATACCCATCTCACGCCCGGAGGGAGGGACGATGCTCGATGCAGACGTAGACAGGATCGTGGACGACATCCTGAAGAGCCGCCGCATAAGCGAGGGCGCGGCCTTCTCGTCCCGCGTGTATTCGGACCGCCCCATCCTCACGACGGGCAAGCGGCTCCGCGAGCAACAGACCGCGCCTAGCGAGCCCTCGACATCCTTCCACGGTTCGCGGCAGGACGGCGGCGCTGCAGCCGATGCCGTCGTGCGTGTGCCACGGGCCGTTCCCGCGTGGAAGGGCAGCTCGCACGGGCGGCTCGCGCCAGACCTCGGTAGCCCGGGCGCCACGCCCGCGCGCCCGGAGATGCCCGAGCGCTACCGCCAGATGGCCGAGCTTGCGCGGGACGCGGGCTCCGGACGCTTCGCCTACCGGCACAACCGCGCCGCGCTGCTCTTCTACCGCCAAGCGCGCCTCATGGAGGACTGGGAGGACGACTACG
Organism: uncultured Coriobacteriaceae bacterium; assembly: GCA_902766805.1. Taxonomy (GTDB): domain Bacteria; phylum Actinomycetota; class Coriobacteriia; order Coriobacteriales; family Atopobiaceae; genus CACXFF01. The sequence continues at coordinate 838 of CACXFF010000154.1, forward strand.
ACTACCACGGCCAAGTCGTGCAGTACTTCCCCACCTACGATGCGCTGAGCATCGGGCAGCTGCGCGGCTACTTCAGCTGGCGGGCGCGCTTGCGCGCAGGTCACGTGGACAGCGCGCCGCTCAGCTTCGCCTTCCTGCACGCCTACGAGCTGCTCTGCGGCATCGGCACCACGCCCGGAGAGCAGGGACTCGCCGACCTGCGCGCGTTCCATCTGGCGTTCCGCGAGACGGCAACGGGCGCCGATCGGGCTTTTGACGACTACCTGCGCCTGTGGGCGCACGACTACGTGATCTACCACGGGCTGGACCCTCAGCTGTGCGAGTACGAGGGGCGCGCGCTCGATGACGCCGTGTGTACGCTGTTCGCCGCCCAGGCGCAGATCCTGTCCGACGCTGGCCTGCCCGTGCCCGTCGAGCCGCGCATCGCGCCGCGCGCCGTCGAGCCGCCCGAGCTGCTCGAGGCCCTGTGCGCCGCGGGACGCTACCACATGGAGCGGTCGGCCTTCTTCCGCAGCCAGCCCGAGCTCGCCGCCGCCGTGGCGAGCGCGACCTTCTCCGGGCTGGTGCGGCACTGCGCGCGCCGACGCAAGGTCTCCTACATGGAGGGGCTCTTTGGCCACCCGTATGCCACGCCGTACCTGCCATATCGCGCGGCGGTCTTCCATGACCCGCAGGGTCACGCCGACGTGCGCTATCGGCTGAACGATGCGGAGGCCTATGTGTGCCAGGACGGACGCTGGACGCGCCTGCGCAGCTTCTCCAAGACCGAGCGCAGTCGTGAGCTGGGAGAGACGCTGCGCAGCATCGACCGCGTCTGTCGCGAGCGCACGGGCTATCCCCACAAGCTCAAGCCGCGTGAGGAACGCAAGTTCGTGCTCGCGATCATCGAGGGCGCGCTTGACGAAATGGAGGCGCGCGAGCAAGAACGCAAGCGGCGCGAGATCCACATCGACCTCTCACAGCTCGACGCCATCCGCAGCTCGGCCGCGTGGGCGACCGAAGCTCTGCTCGTGGACGAGGAGCGCGGCGAGCTGCCCATCTCCGCCCCCGCGTCCGCCCCTTGCGATGCCCTCGCGGCCTCGGTGCACGAGGGCACGCCGCCCCTGACGTCGGACCTCGGGATGCCGGCTGACGGCGGCACGCTGACGGGAGAGCCAAGCCTCGACGCGAGCCCGGCCTCCCGGGAGCCGGCGCAGCGCGCTTGTGAACAGCGTCCTGTCTACGAAGCCTCCACAGCAGCCGCTTCGAGCACGGCGCCCGGGACCGCGGGAGGCGCGGATGACGACTCGCCCGAGCGGCGCGTGGTGCGGGCGCTGCTGGCAGGACAGGGCGCGCAGGCAGTCCTTCGCCCCGGCGA
>CACXFF010000155.1 GCA_902766805.1 uncultured Coriobacteriaceae bacterium
CCAAGGTCCTCTTCATGGGCGACGTGCGCGACAACATGGACAACTACATCAACTACCGGCTCGCCCAGTGGTACCACAAGGACTCGATCATCGGCGTCTACGGCAATCCCTAGGCTGTTTTGGCGGCGCGCGGTGCGGTTTGGGCCCGCCGCGCGCCCTATGACTTGGCTTTTGATGGTTTTTCTGGCCCCTCTGCACGTTTTGTTTGGCTAAGGTTTTCGACGATTTCCGAAGTAGTCCCCTCATTATTATCTGGGCTTTTGTCGTCCGGAGGGGCTCCGATACTCGCCCAACCCCCCGAAAACCTTAGCCAAACTGCCAAAACGTGCAGAGGGGGCCCGATAATCCATCAATTATTGAATCGTAAGCCGTTCTGAGCCCCAAAACCCTCAACCACAGCTTGAAGGTGGCACATTTGTCTTCGAGAGAAATGTGCAACCGGTGTTGGCCGTCCTCAGACTTGTGAGACCTACGTGGCGTTCTTTACCCAACCCTTCGAATCGCCGATAATATTTGAATCTCTGTTTCGGAGGAGGATTCATGGGAGTTCGCACCCGACGCGCACACAAGCACAGCCGCACGCACATCGTGGGCTTCTCAATTGCCGCCATCTTCGGCTTTCTCATCCTAGGAGCGTTGGCCCTGTTCTTCTCGATGGACGGACTCGTGCGCATGTGGCTCGAGGACCTGCCGGACTACACCAGCGCCGACGCCTACCTCGTGGCCGAGCCCACGCATATCTACGATGCCAACGGTGACGTCATCGCGGAGTTCTACATGGAGAACCGCCGTTCGGTGTCCATCGACGAGGTCTCGCCCTATGTGATCCAGGCCATCGTGGACATCGAGGACGAACGTTTCTACCAGCACAACGGCGTGGATCCCACGGGCATCCTGCGTGCCGTCTACGTACAGCTCTTGGGCGGAGGCCAGGGCGCTTCCACCATTACCCAGCAGCTGGTGCGCAACACCGTCCTGCGCGACGAGCAGTTCGACCAGACGATAGCGCGTAAGGTACGCGAGGCTTACATCGCCATCCAGATGGAGAAGACCTACTCCAAAGACCAGATACTGATGATGTATCTGAACACGATCTTCTTCGGCAACAACTCCTACGGCATCGAGACGGCGTCGCTGGGATATTTCGGCAAGCACGCGCGCGACCTCACGCTGGCAGAGGCCGCGTTGCTGGCAGGCTTGCCGCAGAGCCCGTCCAACTACAACCCCCTGGTCAACCTCGACCTCGCGGTGCAGCGTCGCAACCTGGTGCTGGGCAACATGCTCAAGGCAGGTGACATCACGCAAGAGGAGTACGAGGCCGCCAAGGCCGAGGAGGTCGTGCTCAACCCCGTGGACACCACGATGGACCACTCCGAGAAGTTCCCCTATTTCGTGGACTACGTGCGCGGCCTGCTCGAGCAGGACTTCGACCAGGACACCATCTTCAAGGGCGGCCTGAAGGTCTACACCACCATCGATCCCACCTGGCAGGCCATGGCAGAGGAGGCGTGCCAGGAGGGCTTGGAGGACATGTACGACGACGAACTCGAGGCGGCCATGGTGGCCATCGACCCTGCGACTGGCTACATCAAGGCCATGGTGGGCGGCAAGGACTACTCCGTGCAGCAGTACAACCTGGCCACGCAGGCGCGCAGGCAGCCGGGCTCTTCGTTCAAGGTCTTCACGCTGTCCGCGGCCATCGGCCAGGGCATGAACCCCAACGTCTACCTCAACTGCAACTCTCCGCTCCAGGTCACGCCCACCTGGCGCGTCATCAACTATGGTGGCCAGAGCTACGGTGTCATCACGCTCGCCCGCGCGACGGAGATCTCGTCCAACACGGGCTACGCGCAGGTCTCGCAGAAGATTGGCCCCGAGGCCATCGTGGAGACCGCCAAGGCTATGGGCATCGATGAGGACCTGCCCGCCTACGCGTCCATTACCTTGGGATCGGTCGGCATCCCGCCCGTGCAGATGGCCGAGGCCTACGCCACGTTGGCCACGGGCGGCATTCACCGAGACGGCGTGGCCATCACGCGCATCGTGGACCGTTCGGGCAACGTGACCTACGAGCACGGTGACACGCCTACCCAGGCACTCGAGCCCGAGGTCGCCGCCGCGGTCACCGAGGTGCTCGAAGGCGTCGTCAGCTCGAGCATGGGCACGGCCAACGTGATTCCGTCGCTGTCCACCTTCAACCAGCCTGTGGCGGGCAAGACAGGCACGACCGAGGAGACGCGTGACCTGTGGTTCTGTGGCTACACGCCGCAGGTGGCCGTGGCCATCTGGAACGGCTACCCCAACGAGGAGAAGACCATCTACCACTTCGGCACCTACGCGCACCCCTCCGACGTCTCCTGCCCCATCTTCGCTTACTTCTGCAACAAGCTGCTCGCCCACACGCAACGCGAGGAGTTCCCCAAGGCGTCTCAACCCGAGTACCGCAACAACGCAGAGTGGGAGTTCCCCAACACCTATACGACGGGAACGACCGGCCGCAGCACCAACACGGGCAACAACTCGAACAACAACGCCAATAACAACAGCTACAACAACAACTACAACAACAACTCCAACAACGAGTACGGCAACGACTAAGGGCGCGGGGGATAGACCGATGCGACCCTGCAGGGGCGCCGCAGGCCGGATGGTCCGTGGCGCCCCTGCTGTATGCGTACGATGGCGCAGGCAGGCGCCCTTCCCCCCTGACGGGCAAATCGGGTACCATACAACTTTGCGTGTCTCACGTTCCACGTGGGCACACAGCACAAAACCGCATGCGTCCGGTCGCGGCCCTGCCTGTCGTGCCGACGCGCCCAAGCTACGAGGAGGCCTCAAGCGATGCTGCCGGTCGAAGAACAACTCAAGGTCATCACGTCGGGCACGATGCAGATCGTGCCGCTTGACGAGCTGCGCAAGAAGCTCGAGAAGGGCACGCCGCTCAACATCAAGCTAGGCGTGGATCCCACGAGCCCCGACCTGCACCTGGGCCACGCCGTTCCGCTGCGCAAGATGCGTCAGTTCCAGGACCTCGGCCACCGTGTGACGCTCATCATCGGCAACGGCACGGCGCTCATCGGTGACCCGTCGGGCCGTGACTCCACCCGTCCTCCGCTGACCGAGGAGCAGGTCGAGGCGCACGCCAAGACCTACGTGGAACAGGCCATCAAGGTGCTCGATCCCGACAAGACCACCATCGTGTACAACGGCGACTGGCTCAAGCCGCTTGACCTCCAGAAGATGCTCGGCCTCATGTCCCAGTTCAACGTCGCCCGCATCCTGGAGCGCGAGGACTTCCACAAGCGCTACAGCAACGGCCAGTCCATCTCCCTGCACGAGTTCATCTACCCCGTGCTGCAGGCCTACGACTCGGTCGTGATCGAGGCCGACCTGGAGATGGGCGGCAACGACCAGATCTTCAACCTGCTCGCGGGTCGCGACCTCATGCGCTCTGAGGGCATGGAGCCCCAGGTCGCGCTCACCATGCCGCTGCTCGTGGGCCTCGACGGCCACAAGAAGATGTCCAAGAGCTACGGCAACTACGTGGGCCTCACGGACAAGCCGAACGACATGTACGGCAAGCTCATGTCCATCGC
>CACXFF010000156.1 GCA_902766805.1 uncultured Coriobacteriaceae bacterium
CAGCCGGTGGTTGAGGCGATGCGGACACTTGCGCCCGGGCCGCAGGAGGAGCGCCCCTCGGGGAACGTCCCTCGCTCAAGCGCTGACACAGATCCGCTGCTGACCACCTTGGAGGTCCTGTCCCAGGCCCTGCGCGAGCGTCAGCAGGTGACCTTCTCCTACCGCGGGGTGAAGGACGACGCCCCGCGCGGGCGCAGCGTGCTGCCCCTGAACCTCTTCTCCCGCTCGGGCTACTTCTATCTCAGCGCGTTGGACATGGAACGCCAGGCCGAGCGCCAGTTCCGCACCGATCGCATGGACGGCGTGAGCTCCTGTGCCCTGAGCGCATCGAAGCGCAGGCTCGTGCAAGAGCTGTCGCGCAGGTTGGGTGGCGCGTGGCTGGACGAGGCTCCGCGCGTGACGCTGCGTTTCGACGACCCGTCGTGGGCTGAGCTGTTCGAGTGGGAAGGCATGGATGTGCCGGTGCAGGGCGCAGACGGCCATTGGTATGCCACCATTCCAGACCTCGGCGGTTCGTGGCTGCCCCGTCACATGGTCGCGTGCGCTCCGGACCTGAGCACCACCGACCCGTCGCTCGCTGCCCGCGCGCGGGCTTATGCGCAGACCCTCTGAGTGCACCGTATGCCCTATCTGCCCCTTCCCACGGCGTGATTCTGGCCAATAAGACGTATACTTATAGCTTGTTCTACCGAAGGGTTCTTTGGAACCATCTGCCCCGGGAGGCGCCAGACCATGGCACACCAGTCGCGTGATTACATGCAATACCTCGATGGCCGCTACGGGTTCTCGCCCGCCAACAGTCAAGAGGAGATGAATGCTGCGCAGGTCATTTCCGATGCACTGCGTGAGCACGACCTCAATACGCAGGTCGAGGAGTTCTCGGCGCCGCTGTGGGGAAAGCGCCTGTACTTCGTCCCCATGCTCCTGCTTTTCGTGGGTGTGTTCCTGGTCATCTTCCCCGGTCCGGCGCGTATCGTCGGCCTGCTCATCGCGCTGGTGTCCACGGGCTTTTTGGTCGCGGGCCGTCTGGGCTACGACGTGCTCTCGGGCCTTGGCCCCAAAGCCGCGAGCCAGAACGTGATCGCGGTGCACCGCGCCGTGGGCCTGGCCGAGGGCGAGCGTCCCGGTCGCCCCGTGGTCGTCGTCGCCCACTATGACTCCGGCCGTGAGGATCTGCTCTCGCGCCGTGGCCTGAGCTCGTGGCGCTCACGTCTGGTGCGGATTACCTTGTACAGCGTGCCCGTGACGATGGTGCTCACCCTCATTCTCATGATCCCGGCCATCCCGTTCCTGGCGCGCCTGCCGCTCTGGATCGTCGCGTTGATCGCATCCGCCCCGACCCTGCTGTGGGGCATCAACAACCTCACCCTGCTGTTCGGCAGCTATGCGGAGGGCTCGGTCGACAACAAGTCGGGCGTGGCGGCCATGCTGTCGGTTGCCGACAAGGTGGTCTACGGCGAGTCCTACCACCCGCGCAAGGAAGCTATGGAGAATGGCACCCTCGAGGCGCTGCAGCGCAGGCAACAGCAGAGTCGCGCCGAAGCCGAGCGCGCCGCATACGAGCAGGAGGACCAATACTATGAGGGCCAGCCGACCGAAGGCGTTCAGTATGCGGACGAAGCCTATGACGCCGGCGGGCAGCCTGTGCAGGAGGAGCCGTATGAGGCTCCCGCTCCCGACGACCAGCCTTACCAGCCGCAGTTCTCGGGCGAGACGGTGAGCATGCCGGCACCCTATGACGACTACGTGGACGACCAGCCTCAGTATGACAACGAGCCCGCTGCCGAGCCTGCGCGTGACGAGCGCGACGCCATCGACCTTCCTGACGAGCAGGCTCAGGATGCCGCGGTGACCGATGAGCCCGCCGAGAGCGTGCCGAGCGACCAGGAGCCCGCTGTCGAGCCCTTGCGCGACGAGCGCGACGATGAGCCGGAGGTCGTTGAGCCCGTGGAGCAGCAGCCCAGCGAGCCCATGCCTGTTCCAGCCGCTGGCGCCGCCGTCCGTCACGGCGAGGAGGTTCTGCGTCGCCTGTCCATCCTGCCGCAGAGCTGCGAGATCATCTACGACCTTCAGCCCCAGGAGGCCTTCCCCACAGACACGATGCCCGAAGACCCCAAGTGGGGATCGTCGGAATACGTACCGCTGACAGACACGAGCCGGTCGGTGATCTTCGACGTTACCGACCCCTCCATGCCTGTCACGGTCGTGAACGACGACGCGCCTGCGTACGACAACGTCCCCGAGCGTATGGACGGTTCTGACCAGCGCGCCGCCGTTCTCCGCAATGCGGGCCAGACCGTTCGCAATGACGGCTACAACGCTCCCAATGACGGCGTGGACATCCGTCAGTTCGACGTGATCGACGCCAACGCGTCCTCTGTCATGGAGCCGGTGGTGAACAGCACCGCTCCGCGCCAAGAGAACAAGGTCACGAAGTTCTTCAACAACCTCTTCCACCGCAATCAGGCCAATAGCGCCACTTCCGACGCGGAGCCCAGGCGCGAGGCTCCTGCCGATACCCGTTCTGGGTCTGATGACGAATGGGGCTTCGACGAGGACAGCTTTGGCTTCGAGGACAAGGGCTGGAAGGGCGGTGCCACGCGCAACAGCAACCTGCGCGTGGTAGACGGTGAGGCGGACTCCGAGCCCGTCGAGCGTGAGGATGTCGTTGACCAGCAGGGTGTCGCCGAGCCTCAGGATGCCGTGAACGCCCAGGATGCTGCCGTGCCTCAGGATCAGGAGGTCGCTGAGGTCGAGCAGACAGACCCTGCGCCCGAGAGCACGGACAGCAACTCGGCTGGAAGCGACACCGTTGATTATGACTACGAGGGCCAGAGCCCCTACGAGGACAACGGCGAGGCCGACGACTACGCTTCCACGGACGAGGCTTTTGTGCGCCAGAGGACCAGCTCGATGGAGCTCAGCCTGCCTCGTTTTGACGACATCCCCGCCCGCAATGGCGCGGCACTCGAGCACGTGGATCGCATCTTCGACGAAGAGTCGAGCCGCATCACCACTCGGCGTGTCGAGGGCAATGTCCAGCAGCAAGTAGCGTCCGTGCCTGCCGCAGATTACGACGAGCCTGCCTACGCGGACCGCAACTACGAGCCGCAGGGCAGGGCTGAGGGACGTGCCATGACCGACGACGCGGCCTTCCCGACGATTGGCGACGAGCGCGTCATGAACGAGAGTGACTTCTTCGCCCATGACCTGGGTCCCGAGGTCGACTTCGAGCTGCGCGAAGCCATCACGTCCATGGGCCGCGCCGACCTGCTGCGCCACGACATCTGGTTCGTGGCTGCGGGCGCGTCGGAGCTGGATCGTGCGGGCATGAATGACTTCGTCCAGCGTCATCGCAAGGAACTGCGCGGTGCCTTCGTCATCAACCTGTCGAGCGTTGGCGCGGGTGACCTCACGGTCATTACCGAAGAGGGCATTCAGCCGCACCGCCGTGCCGACCGTCGTCTGGTGCGCACCATCACCACGGCTGCCGAGCGCCTGCACATCCCCCTTGGCCGTGCGAGCATGTGGTGGAACGACACCGACGCCATGCCGGCCATGCGTTCCAGCATGCGTGGCGCCACCATCATGGGCTGCGATCCCGAAGCGGTGCCCGCCTGCTCGCACTCGCAGGAAGACACCTCCTACAACGTGCGTCGCTACCAGATTGCCGACGTGGCCGAGGTCGTGGCCGAAGTCATCCGTCAGGCCTAAGCGCAGCACTTGGAATCATCCATACGAGAGGGAGGGTCTTGAGCCCTCCCTCTTTTTGTGCCTTTGCAGTCCCTTGTTACCCCAGAGCCGAAGGCTCTACGGTAACAAGAGACTCAGGCCAAACAAAAAGGACCCTCGTCGGAGGGTCCCTCGGATGCGCTGGAGCGGGCAACGGGATTCGAACCCGCGGATGACGG
>CACXFF010000157.1 GCA_902766805.1 uncultured Coriobacteriaceae bacterium
GACCCGTTCGGCAGAGATCCCATCTCTCGTAGATGAGATACTTCGCCTAGGTCTCTCAGGCCGGAGTCTCGGCCGAGAACCTTAGCTCCGACAGGTCAGAAACTCCACCCAGGGAACGTGCCTCTAGCCCCAGGGCAGGATGATCTGCGCGTCGTCGGAGCCCTGTAGGGCGTCCATCCAGTCGAACTGCGCCACCGCGCGCTTCGGCGCCAGGGCGGGGTCGGTCACGCGGTGGGCGCGCAGCAGTTCCTCGGGCACCGCGGGTAGGGCCCACACCAGCAGCGCCTTGTCAGCGAGCGTGCCGTCGCCCGACGCTAGCGCGCCATCGTCCGCCATACGCTCATCGGTCTCCGCCAACGCGAGGATGTCGAACGACCGGTCGGCATCCGCGTCATCCCCCTCCTCCGACGCGGCTTCCACGAGCGTCTCGCGCTCGGCCAACGTGCGCAGGGCCAGGCCAAACTCGGCGTCGCGCGGGAAGCGCCGTGCGCCGCTCTCGTTGAGCAGTGCGACGTACAGGGCTTGGAGCAGGTCGCCCTCCTCTTCCTCCACGGCGTCCAAGCGCGCGATGAGCGAGGCGACGAAGTCGGGCAGGGTCTCGTTCTCGCAGGCGCACACGGCGCGGCGGAACAGGTAGCTCTCCAAGCTGGCGAGCGCGGCGGCGAACGCGTCGTTGGTCAGGGTCTTGCGTCCCACACGGTCGAACAGCGACAGTAGCAGGGGATTGACCGCAGGCACGGACAGCCGCGCGACGCGAGCAAGCGCCTGCGCGACGGCCTCGTCCTCCACTTGGCCGGTGGTGACGGCGCGATAGTAGCGCGCGAAGCGCTTGAGGCGCAGGGCCAAGATGCGCATGCGGTCACCCCGCTCGTAGCTGCGTGCGATCACGTAGCGCTTGAACGCCCGGTACGGATCGTCGGCGCTGCACACGAGCGGCTGGGCCACGGTCAGGTAGCTGCGGATGAAGTCGTCGAACACCAGGTCATAGGCGTGTGCGCCCAGGATGTTCTCGATGGGGGCCCAGTACACGCGGTACACCTCGCGCTGCTCATCCAACGGGTAGCTCATGAGCACGAAATTGCGCACGAGGTCCGCCGACGAGAGGTCTTTGCCAGTGGAGTTCATGGACTCGAAGATGAGCTGCGGCTCGTCTTGGCCCTGGGCGAGCGAGATGTGCACGACCTCCAGGCGCTGCAGGCCCGCCCACACGTCGCCCACGTCCTTGAGCTCGTCGAGCATCTGCTCGAAGTAGCGCAGGTTGTTGTGCAGGCGCGGGGAGGCGTTGGCGACGTCCGCGTCAGGCCCCGCCGTGCCAAGCCCAGCCGTGCCCGCGTCGAGTGCATCGATGAGCGCGCGCAGGGCCGGTTCGTCGCCTTTGGACAGGGTGAGCTTGTAGTGGTCTGCGCCCGTGCGGAAGTGGTTGGTGAGGAAGCCGCCGCGCGCGAGCTCTTCGGCCGTGTAGGGGAGGCGTGCCTGCGGATGGGCCTGGGCGTAGCGCGCCAGGGCGATGAGCAGCAGCGTGATGGTGGTGATGCGCTGCTGTCCGTCGATGAGCAGCAGAGGGACGACGCCCTGTTCGGAGAGCGAGCCGTCCTGAATGGTGACGATGGACCCCGTGAAGTGGGGCGCCGCCTTGCGTCGGCCGCAGGCCACGATGTCATGCAGCAGTTGGGCGCATTGGTCGTAGTCCCAAGAGTAGGGCCGCTGGTAGACCGGCACCACGAAGCGCACGTTCATCTCGCTCATGAGGCCAAGGATCTTGCGGGATGTTGCGTCCATCGTGGGCTCCGTTCGTCGAGGTGGATGCTGCCATCGTAGCGCATGGCTACGCGTGTGCCTGCAATCATCGAGACGCTGCGGCTCAGCTTTTGCTGCGCCTCGTTGCGCGGGGCGCAGCATGCATGCGGCGGCACATGGCCGGAGACCGTTATTTATGCATCAAGATACGCCACGTTTTCGAAGAAGTAGGAAAAGGCGGAATTGTGTCAACGAAATCACGTTTGAAAGCCATAATTTCCATAAAGTAGGAAGATTATTGGTGTGCTTTCTCCACACGGGCCGTATACAGGGCTCTATACCTGCAGCTACAGGACCCTGTATATGGCGCTGGTGGAGAAACCTCACCGAAAATCTTCCTACTTTAAGGAAATTATGGCTTTCAAACGTGATTTCGTTGACGTAATGTGCCCAACTCCTACTTCGGTGCCTTTTTGGCA
>CACXFF010000158.1 GCA_902766805.1 uncultured Coriobacteriaceae bacterium
AGGTGGGGAAGTCGCGGGTGACGAGCGGCCAATCTTGGCCATCGATGCGCACCGTGCCGGCCGCCGCGTCGATGCCGCCGAGCAGGCAACGCTCCTCCATGTGCCAGTTGGGATGGCGTGCGATGGTCTGCTCCATGAGCTTGAACAGGATCATGGAGATGGCCTTCTCCATGGGCGGCAGGACGTCGTCGCTCGTGTACGTGGCCTCGGCAAAGAGCGCCAACTCACGCAGGGAGATGCCATAGGAGCTCTCCAGCACGTCCAGCGCGTCGTAGTGGATGCTGTTGCGCACGACCTGGGCGATGCAGACCTCAGACCCCGCTGCCGCGCCCATCCATGCGGCGTCGTGGTTGCCCCACTGAATGTCCACGCTGTGGTAGGCCATGAGCTCATCGATGATGCGGTCGGGACGCGCTCCACGGTCATAGATGTCGCCCACCACGTGTAGGTGGTCCACGGCCAGGCGCTTGATGAGCTTGGTGAGCGAGCGGATGAAGTCCTCGGTCGCGCCGGTGGCGATGATGGAGTCCACGATGCGCTCGTGGTAGCTGTGGTGCGCGCTCTGGGCGCCCAGGCTCACGTGCAGCAGCTCGTCAATGATGTAGCCGTAGTCCTCTGGCAGCGCTTTGCGCACCTTGGAGCGCGTGTAGCCGTCGGACAGAGTGCGGGCAAAATTGAGCAGGTGGTGCAGGGCCATGTCGTACCATTGGGTGGTGAGCTCGCCTGAGCTGCGCATGAGGTTGAGCTTCTCGTCGGGGTAGTAGATGAGCGTGCACAGGTCGGCGATCGTGCGGGCGTCCAGCGTCTTGCCAAAGAGCTTGTTCATGCGCTCGCGGATGACGCCCGAGCAGTTGTTGAGGATGTGGGTGAACGCCTCCAGCTCGCCGTGGATGTCGCTCATGAAGTGCTCGGTGCCTTTGGGCAGGTTGAGGATGGCCTCCAGGTTGATGATCTCGGTGTAGGCTGCCTGGCAGGAGGGATACTGCTGCGCCAACAGCTTGAGGTAGCGCATCTCGTGGGCGCTGATGTGCGTTGTGGCGGAAGACTGAGGCATGGATGTCCTTCCTGAGGGGCCGTGAGCCGTGGGGCACGGCAGGACGTTGCTGAGGGGTAGAGCGGAGCGGGGTGCGGGCGAAGGCCGAGGCAGGCCTTTTGGCTTTGGGCTAGGACAAGGGCGGTCCGACGAAGAGGATGGCCTTGAGGTTGTGAAGCGACGCGTCGGCCAGGTGGCGCGCGTACGCCATGCGCGGCGCGTGCTCGTCACCGTAGGGGATGGGCACCCAGCTGTCGCTGACGATCACTTCTTCGATGTGGGCGCGCAGCGGATCTACGCCTTGCTCGGGGGGAAGGTTGAGGAACATCTCGGAATCCACCAAGTCGTTGAAGCCAAAGCTGGGCAGGTGGCGCAGATACTGCTCGTTGGTGAGCACGTAGTGCAGCAGGCAGCCGTCCCACTCCAGCACGGCCACGGGCAGACCGTCACACACGCCCGTGGGGTCGGGCTCGATCGCGGTGTCGAAGGGCTTGAGCAGGTTGACGTCGCTGATGGCGGTGAAGTACGCATGCTGCTCGGGGCTCTCGAGGTAGTACGTGTGGTCTGCCAGGCAAGCGCAGAGCTTGTCGAAGGCCACAGGCGCCCCAAAGACCGTGCCCTGCAGCTTCTCGCAGCCGATGGAGCGCAGGAAGAGCAGCTGCTCGATGCTCTCCACGCCCACCGCGACGGTCTGCATGTTCATCTCCTTGCACATGCCGACGAGGTGGGTGATCATGACCTTGGTCTGCTCGGAGTAGATGCCGCCGTTCTCGCGGCAGAACGGACGCATGTTGATCTTGACCGCGTCGAAGGAGCAGTCGCGCAGGACGTTGATGGGCGACTGGCCCGAGCCGAAGTCGTCCATCCACACCTGGCAGCCCAGCTGGTGGAAGCGACTCACCGCGCTGCGCACGAGCTCGGTGTCCTGCATGAAGGCGTTTTCGGTGATTTCGATGTGCAGGAGGCTCGGATCGACGCCGTGGCGCGTGAGTATGGAGCCAACCTGCTCGATGAACAGGGGGTTGTCCAGGTCTTGGTGCGAGACGTTGATGCTGAAGGGACAGCAGGGACGTCCGCTGCTGCCGAGCTGGGCGTAGTGGGCGCATGCGAGGTCAAGCACGCGCAGGTCAAGGCGTTGGACCATGCGCGCGTCCTCCAGGGCGGGGAGGAAGTCCTCGGGAAGCAGGATGCCCTCGCCCGGCTCGTCCCAGCGCGCGAGCACCTCGAACTCGCTGACCAAGTCCGAAGAGCTGCGCACGATGGGCTGATACCACGGCTGGATGCGCCCGTCGGTGAGCGCGACGTCGAAGCGTTGCAGGACGCGCTGCTGTTGCTCCACGCTGTGCGCGAGCTCTTCGCTGTAGTAGCAGCAGTTCCTGGCGTAGCTGCTGCGGATGCTGTCACAGGCCAGGCGCGCGCAGTCGCAGGCGATGCGCACGTCGGTGTCGCTGGAGGGCATGCGGTAGATGCCGGCGCGCAGGGGGCTGTTGTTGTTGCCGTCAAAGGCGGACACGAGCTCGAAGACGCGTTCGATGGCGGCGATGATGCCTTCGTCCTCGGTCATGAGCACGAAGCGGTCATCTCCGAAGCGCGCGACCAAGCGGTTGGGGAAGACGTCGTGGATCGACTGGGCCACGCAGCACAGCAGCTCGTCGCCGCGCTCGTACCCGTGACGGTCGTTGTAGGCCTTGAGGTTGCGCACGTTGAAGTACACGAAGTCCACCGAGCGCCCGCGTTGGAACAGAGCGGGGATGGCGGTGCTTGCGTGTGCGTAGAAGAAGTCGGAGCCGACCAGCCCGGTGAGCGGGTCCACGGCCGCGCTGTCGGCGTGGTGGGTGGTGCTCTTGGCCAAGGCCTCGTTGAGCAGCTCGGGAGAGAACTCGGCGTAGACCACCTGGTTGCGGCCGTTCTCCTTGGCCTCGTAGAGCTTGAGGTCGGCGACGTGCAGCATGTCGAACAGGTCGGCCGGCGCGTTCGGCACGCCAAAGACGCAGCCCGCGCTGCAGGTGGGGTTGTACTCCATGCCCTGGAGCTTGCAGTTGTGGAATGCGCTGCGCCACTGCTGTATCTGCTCCTCGAGCTCGCGACGGTCGGGCTTTGAGGCGATCACGACGAACTCGTCGCCGCCGTAGCGGTACACGTAGGCGTTGTCGCCAAAGGCGGAGCGCATCGCGCGGGCGTGCTCCTGGAGCATGAGGTCGCCCACCTCGTGGCCGTAGAGGTCGTTGTACGACTTGAACTCATCGATGTCGGAGAGCAGCACCGCGATCTGCTTGCCCACGAAGCCGTTCGCGTCCTCGTCGAGGCCCATGCGGTTGAGCATGCCGGTGAGCTCGTCGTGGCGGGCGCTGGCGCGCATGCGCTCGTTGGACTGGCCGCTGCGCAGCATGGAACGGTACTTCGCGGCCGACACGAGCGCGATCACGCAGCAGTAGGCCAGCAGGGTGACGGCCTGGACGGAGCTCATCAGGCCCATCGTGTTGAGCGCCGTGAACGACACGATGAAGGTGGCCAGCATGCAGACGAAGGTGTGTGCGGGCGGTATGAACAGGAGGCCGAAGAGCAGGATGAGCGTGCAGAGCAGGTAGAAGTAGCGTCCCAGGTACGGGTAGTCTAGCAAGGTGATCCATATGCCGAGCGCAAGCATGGTGAGGGTGAGGCTCATCACGAGGGCCTCGCCCGTGCCGGGGCGTGGGGAAGGCTGCTCGAGGTAGCGACGCGAGAGCCAGCCGAACACCAAGCCCAAGAGGATGAGCCCAGCGAAGTACAGGCGGTGCCAGCCGATCACGTCGCGGGCGACAGACCAGAACTCAAGGTCGAAAAAGGTCGTCGTCAGGCCAATCATGCCAACCACAGCGCTGATGAGCGAGACGGAGTGGAGCACCTCGACGTTGCCGCGCTCCATGAACGCGCGCAGGTAGGGAGAGCGCGGTTCGGCGCCAAAGAGTTTCCTCAGCCTGTCCAACGCGAGAGCCCCCTCTCAGTCACAAGGCATCGGGCGGATCGGTCGTCTTTGCCCGCGTTCCACACATTGGAATAACTCTATAGGGTACCTGCGGCTCGGCTCGGATGAGTTTTGGGCACGGCGGTCATTGGGCGGTCAGCGGACGATGCCGATGAGGTCACGCACGACCTCTCCGGCAATGATGAGCCCCGCGACCGATGGGACGAAGGACACCGATCCGGGCACGCCGTGGCGGCTGGGTCGGGTGCCGTCGTCATCCTGTGCAGCCTGCTCCTCGGCCACCGCGCGCGCCATGGCGTCTGCGGGGATGGGGATGGCGGGCTCGGTGGAGTAGACGACTTTGACGGGGCCGATGCCGCGTTTGCGGCACTCCTTGCGGATGATGCGCGCGAGTGGGTCGATGCTGGTCTGTTCGATGTCAGCCACGGCAAAGGCGCACGGGTCGAGCTTGTTGGCGGCGCCCATGGACGAGATGATGGGCGTGTGCGCCGCGCTGCAGGCGGCCATGAGCTGGAGCTTGGCCGTGACAGTGTCCACGGCGTCAACCACGTAGTCGTAGCTCGACAGGTCGAAACGCGCGGCGGTTGCGGGCAGGTAGAAGCATTGGTGGCACGCTACCTCGCAGGCGGGGTTGATGTCGGCGATGCGCTCGGCCATCACGTCCACTTTGGGTCGGCCGATGGCCGACAGCGTCGCCACGGCCTGGCGGTTCACGTTGGTGATGCTCACGCGGTCGTGGTCGACTAGGGTGAGCGCCCCGACGCCGCTGCGCGCGAGGGCCTCGACCGCGTGCCCTCCCACGCCGCCGATGCCAAACACGGCCACGTGGGCACGGGATAGCCGCGCGAGGGCTTCGCTGCCCAGCAGCAGCTCGGTGCGGGAGAACTGATGGAGCATGGCCCCTCCTGGAGATTTGTGACGGTCGTGCTCGATTGTAGGCCACCTGACAGCCAACCGTGTCGCCTGTCGTGGCGAGGCCGGTCTGTCGTAACGGGCGGTCTCAGGCCAAAGGAATCAGTACCGTGAACGTTGACCCGACCCCCGGCTCGCTCTCCAGCTGGATGCTGCCGCCCGCACGATGCACCGCATGGCGTACCAGGGACAGGCCTAGGCCAGTGCCGCCCGCCTCGCGCGAGCGCGCGGTGTCTACGCGGTAGAAGCGCTCAAAGACGCGCTCTTGGTCGCGCAACGGGATGCCGATGCCCGTGTCGCTCACCTTGAGCTCGGCTTGCCCGTCGTGGGCGCGCAAGCCAACGCGCACCTCTCCCTGTTCCGTGTAGGCAAGGGCGTTGGAGAAGAGGTTGTCCACCACGAGAGCGGCGTCCGCAGCCGACATGCGCACGCGCATGCCCTCGACCTGGCTCGCGTCCTGCCAATAGAAGCCGATGTTCCTCTCCTGTGCGCGGGCCGCGCGTGCGCTGGCGCTTGTGGCGATCACGCCTGCGAGGTCGCAGGACTCTCCGCCCAGCGGCACGCGGTCGTAGTCTTCCAGGCGCGACAGGTCCATGAGGTCGGTCACGAGACGCTGCAGGCGGGCGCTCTCCTGCGTGAGCTGGTGGGAGAATGATTCCACGGCTTCGAGGTCGCTCTGGGAACTGGCCTGCTCGATGGACTCCGCGAGCAGACGGATGCCCGCCACCGGGGTCTTCAACTCGTGGCTCGCGTTGGCCACAAAATCGGTGCGAACGCGTTCGAGCTCCTGCACAGGAGCCGAGGCGTGGTCGCTCGCAAGCCACGCGGCGCCCGCCGAGAGGGTGCAGGCGAGCGCGATGAGCGCGTATCCGATCCAGCGGTGGTCACGCAGGATTTCCTCAACGGGGTCCAACAGCGAGATGGCCCAGGTGATGGACAGCAGCGCCATCACAATCACGTAGCCACGGAGCAGTCGGCGTCTCCAGGTGGTGCGACCGTTGGGCATCATGAGCGCTCCTCCTGGCGTTTGGGCTCGAAGCGATAGCCCATGCCATGCTCGGTCTGGATGTAGGTCCAACCATGGCCGTCGATGGCCTTGCGCAGGCGTCGCACGTGCGTGTCTATGGTGCGCGACGTGGAGAGGAAGGTCTCGCCCCACACTTCTTGGGTGAGCCATTGACGGGTGCACAGGGCATGGGCACGGCGTGCCATGGCCACGAGCAGGCCGTATTCCTTGGAGCGCAGCTTGACGGGCTCGCCGGCAACCGAGACACGCGCTGCGCGGGTGTCGATGACGAGCTCTCCAGCCTCGATCACGGCCGGCTCGTGCTCGCCCGTGCGCTCGGCGCGACGCAGGTTGGCGCGGATGCGCGCGAGCAGCTCGGTGACCGA
>CACXFF010000159.1 GCA_902766805.1 uncultured Coriobacteriaceae bacterium
AGTTCCCCGACGACATCGAGAACCGCATCTGCCTGATCGTGGACCCGATGCTGGCCACGGGCGGCTCGCTCACCGCGTGCATCCAGTACTTGCGCGAGGCGGGCGTGCGCGACATCCGCGCGCTCACCTTGGTCTCCTGCCCCGAGGGCGTGCAGGCCGTGCTCGACTACGACCCCGACGTGCAGCTCTACACCTGCGCGGTGGACCGCCAGCTCAATGACGACGCCTACATCGTGCCTGGCTTGGGCGACGCGGGCGACCGCATCTACGGCACCAAGTAGGCGCTTTCCCTCTTCCTTATGTATGGCCGATATATTGTCGGCGGATAGTTGATTGCGAGCGAGCCCGCTGCACGCGCAGCGGGCTCTGCCTTTACTTTTCGAAACTATTGGTGACCCCGGGCAAAACCCGGTCGAGTGCGCGCTTGCGTCGGATGCCACTCTCGAACCTACCGACGCATTCTCCGTCAGGGCCAATCATGCCAGCAACGTGAAATTTCGATACGACTTGTGGACTTTCGCTGACGAGACTACTAGACTTTCTCCGCTTTGCAATTGTTCGGCGTTCGGGGGTGTGCTCTTTGAACACGACGTTGGTCATTGTGGTCGGCGTCATTTGCGGGCTGGTGGGATCGTTGCCTTCGGCCTATCTGTTCGAAGTCGCACTCAAGAACGTCGCGGGCGAGGCAGCAGGTACCGCAAGCGTTGCCAACGGCTTGGTGAGCATACTGGTGTCGTTCTCCATGCTGTCGCTGGCGACGTTAGTGGTTTACTTTGTAGCAAGGGAGTCAACGCTCACCTTCGGGTGTGCGATGATTACGGCATTCCTCGCGGTTTGGGGAATCGAATCGATACGGGGCTGGCGTGCGGCCAACGGGCGCGCATCAGCCGAAGGGAAGGACGAATAGTGGACGCGCTTTCGAAGTTGCCTGAAGAGATGGACGCGCTTATTAACAGCTTCATGTCGCAGGCAATCGTGGGAGATACCACCGTCGGTCTCACACAGTACATCTTTTGGATGTGCGTTGCCATCGCACTCCTGTTCGTGGTGATCTTTGCCTTCAAGAAGAAGCAGGCAAAGAGCCTCGTTCCGCAGGGTTTCTTCGTCAATGGCGTCGAGTACGTGATTGAGTTCGCTCGCGATGACATGTGCAAGAGCATCCTGGGCGATACCTGGAAGAAGCACTTCCCGTTCATTGCTTCGCTATTCTTCTTCATCCTCTTCAACGACATCGTGGGCATCATTCCTGGCTGTCACCCTGGCACCGGTACCATGGGCGTCACGGCGGCCCTCGCCCTCGTCTCATTCGTCTACTTCATCGCGGTCGGCGTAAAGCGCATGGGTCCCCTTGGCTATATCAAGAGCCTGGCGCCCGAGGGAGTGTCGTTCCCCATGAACGCCCTCGTGTGGGTCATCGAGCTCTTCTCGACCTTCCTGCGCCTTGTTACGCTTGCGGTCCGACTCTTCTGCAACATGTTCGCGGGTCACGTCGTCATGGGCGCGTTCGCAATTCTGGCCTCGCTCTTCTTCGAGCCGCTTCTCCAGAGCTTTGCCGTCTCTGCGGTTCCCGGCGCGGCGGTCTCGATCTTCTGGGTGGTCATCCTCATCGTCATCTACATGGTCGAGATTTTGGTTGCGGCTATCCAGGCGTATGTGTTCACCCTGCTTTCGGCCGTTTACATCCAGTTGGTTGAGTCTGAGTAGCGAAACTATCACATCGACGTCACGCGGGCGAGTCGCCCGCTGGACATAGGAAAGACTGTCAAGAAATCACCCGAGACGCGGGTGAATGACAAAGGAGGAATCGTGGGAGTCATCGGTTATGGTCTTGGCGTTATCGGCGCTGGCATTGGCATCGGTCTGGCCGCTTTCGGTGCGACGGGCGCCATGGCACGTCAGCCTGAGGTTCAGGGCCGCCTGTTCACGGTCTTCATCCTCGGCTCTGCGTTCGTCGAGGCACTCGCCCTCATCGGCTTCGTTGTAACGCTCATTGCGTAGTGGTCGCGCACGTCAGCCACACACAACGAGAAACGCTGAGTTGGAGGAACGTATGAACAGCAAATTGAAGGTGTTCTCCTGCGCCCTAGGCGTTGCGTTGGCGTACTTTGCCGCCCCGGCGGTCGCCCTCGCCGAAACGCCGAGCGGTGCGGACATCCTGCTCCCGAAGCCTGCGGAGTTCATCCCGGCTCTCATCGCCTTCCTCATCATCTGGTTCGTCCTCGCCAAGCTCGCTTGGCCCTCGATTCTCGGCATGATGGAGAAGCGTCAGCAGAAGATCCAGGGCGACCTCGACGCCGCCGAGCAGGCTCGTCGCGAGGCCGAGACCAACGCCGAGGCCTACCAGACCAAAATCCTCGAGGCCGAGCGCGAGGCCGAGGAGATCCGTTCCGCCGCGCGCCGCGAGGCCGAGGAGAAGCGCATCGAGATCCTCGCCGAGGCCCAGAAGGAGGCCGCGGCCACGATCGCCAAGGCCAAGGACGCCGTGTCCAACGAGCGCAAGAAGGCCATGATCGAGCTTTCGGGCCAGGTCGTGGACCTCTCCGTGGAGATTGCCTCGAAGATCATCGGCAACGACCTCTCGCAGGACGCGCAGCGCCGTCTGGCCGAGCGCTACCTGCAGGAAGTGACGGCCCCCGATGGCAAGTAATCGTACGGAAGAAGAGAAGGTCGAGTCCTATACCAGGGCTTTGCTGGAGACGGCCCGTCACGAGGGCCGTGCCAACGCCGACCTCGTGCAGTGGCAGCACGCGCTCAAGTTCACCCCCGAGGTGCTTCAGACGCTGGCCACGATGGCCGAAGAGGGCGACATCACCCTGATCAAAAAGGTCGCCGCCCACTACAAGGAGCTGCTGGACTCCGACGACGAGCGC
This sequence comes from uncultured Coriobacteriaceae bacterium, assembly GCA_902766805.1. Lineage (GTDB taxonomy): Bacteria > Actinomycetota > Coriobacteriia > Coriobacteriales > Atopobiaceae > CACXFF01. Next base: position 2,871 of record CACXFF010000159.1, read on the forward strand.
GTCTCCGTCACGGTGACCACCGCCGTCCCCATGGACAACCAGCTGCGCGAGGCCGTTCGTGACCGCATGGAGCGCGAGCTGCGTGCTCCGGTGTACCTGGTGGAGCGCGTTGACCCCCAGATCATCGGGGGCGTGGTGCTCGAGGCCCGTGGCAACCGCTACGACGCGTCGGTGCGCGCGCAGCTCTCCAACATCCGCAAGCAGCTCTCTTCGGTCTACATCGAAAGCGAGCAGTAATGGCAGACATCATTTCGGCCGCAGACATCATGAGCGCCCTGCGCTCGTCCCTGGACCAGATCCAGGTGACGGTGGACCGGCAGGAGGCCGCAGTCGTGGACGAGGTGGGCGACGGCATCGCGCGCGTCGCGGGCCTCAAGACCGCCATGGCCGGCGAGCTTCTGCAGTTCACGAGCGCGCGCACGGGCCAAACCGTCTACGGCCTCGCCCAAAACCTCGACGAGGGCTCGGTCGGCGCCGTGCTCTTTGGCGACGTCGACTCCATCAAGGAAGGCGACGAGTGCCGCACTACCGGCCGCGTCATGGACATCCCCGTGGGTCGCGCCATGCTTGGTCGCGTGGTCAACCCGCTGGGCCAGCCCATCGACGGCCTGGGCGCCATCGTCACGACGCACCGCCGCCCCATCGAGTTCAAGGCTCCTGGCATCATGGAGCGCCAGCCGGTGTGCGAGCCGGTGCAGACGGGCCTTTTGGCCATCG
>CACXFF010000160.1 GCA_902766805.1 uncultured Coriobacteriaceae bacterium
AGGCCGAGAAGCCGCCCTCGAAGGGGTCGACGCGCCCGTCGTGGACCTCCCACATGGAGGTGCAGACCTCGTCCAGGAACCAGCGGTCGTGCGTGACGACCACCAGACCGCCCTCACCAGCCGGCCAGCGCCGCTTGCAGTGCTGCGCGAGCCAGGTGATGGCTCCCATGTCCAGGTGGTTGGTGGGCTCGTCCAGGAGCAGGACGTCCCAGTCCTCCACGAGCAGGCGCGCCAGGTCCACGCGACGGCGCTGTCCGCCCGACAGCTCGCCTACCAGGCCCTCCCAAGGGATGTCCTCGAGCAGGGCGTCGATGATCTGGCGCGTGCGCGCGTTGGACGCCCACTCGTAGTCGGGGCCGTCGCCCACCACGCTGTGATGCACGGTGGCGTCGTCGGACAGGTCGTCGCTCTGGCCGAGCACGCCCACGTGGATGTTGTTGCGCCAGATGACGGTGCCGGCGTCGGGCTGCACCCGCTGCGCGAGGATGTCGAGCAGGGTGGTCTTGCCGTCGCCGTTGCGCCCCACCACACCGATGCGGTCGCCCTCGTAGACGCCCACCGTGGCGTTCGTGAGCGCGAGCTTGCCCGGCCATTCCTGGCGCACGCCTTCGGCGCCTATCAGGATGCCCATGGCCTCACGCCTCCATGAGCCGGACGAGCGCGGAGATGACGTGCCGTGCGACCTCGTCTTTGGGCAGACAGGGCAGCTCTTGGGCGCCCTGGGCCGTGAGCAGCGTGACCGCGTCGGTGTCCGACCCAAAGGTGGAGTCGGCACGGGAGACGTCGTTGGCCACGATCATGTCGCAGCCCTTGCGCGCGAGCTTGTCGGCAGCATGGGCGATGAGGTCGTTGGTCTCGGCGGCAAAGCCCACGACCACGCGCGAGCCCTTGACGGCCGAGAGGCTCGCCAGGATGTCCGCCGTGCGCACGAGGCGGATGGCCTCGAGCTCCTCCGCGCCCTTCTTGAGCTTGTGGTCCGCCACGACGGCGGGAGTGTAGTCTGCCACGGCGGCAGCGCAAATGGCCGCGTCGGCCGCCTCGAACGCCTCCAAGGCCGCGGCGTGCATCTGCGCGGCACTCACGACGTCCACCACGTCCACGCCCTCGGGAGCGGCGAGCGCCACCGGGCCAGAGACGAGCGTGACCTGCGCACCGGCGGCATGTGCCGCGCGCGCCAGGGCATAGCCCATCTTGCCGCTCGAGGCATTGGCGATGAAACGCACCGGATCGATGGCCTCGTGGGTGGGGCCAGCGGTGATGACCACGCGCTTGCCCGCGAGCGGACGCTCGGGAGGCACGAGTGCCGCAAGCGCCGCCGCGACGATGTCATCCACCGTGGCAAGCTTGCCCTCGCCCACGTCGCCGCAGGCCAACCTGCCCGCGGCAGGCTCGATGACCTGCACCCCGCGCGCCCGAAGGCAGGCGACGTTGGCCTGGGTAGCGGGATTGCGCCACATGCGCGTGTTCATGGCGGGCGCCACCAGCACGGGCGCCTCCGTGGCGAGCAGCGTGCTGCTGAGCGCGTCGTCGGCCAGGCCGTGGGCCATCTTGGCCAGCACGTTCGCGGTGGCGGGCGCCACCAGCACCAAGTCCGCCCAACCGGAGAGCTCGATGTGCGGGATGGCGCTGCCCGGGTAGGCAAAGAGGTCCGTGAGCGTAGGCGCACCCGTCAGCGCGTCAAAAGACGCTCGGCCCACGAAACGCTCCGCGTGTTCGGTGAGCACGACCCGCAGCTCACAGCCGGTCTTTTGCAGGCCGCGAACGACCTCGCACGCCTTGTAGGCAGCGACGCAGCCGCTTACGCCCACCAGCACGCGCGCGGGGCGCCCATCTGGGGCGCGCACCCTAAGCCTCTTCCATCACGAGCAGGCGGTGGCAATACGGGCACTCCATGACGCCCTTGCCCGCCGCGTGCCGCAGGTCCGCGTAGTCCGAGGGACGCAGCGCCACACGGCAGCCCGTGGGCACGTTGCCGTTGAGGGTCTCCACCGCGATGGTCCCGAAGCGCTTGCGCGCCCTGTCGTAGCGCGCGACGAGCGTGTCGTCGAGGGCGTCCACGAGGCGCGCCCGCTCGGCCATCAGCCTCTGGGCCTCCTCGCGCATCTCGGCGATCTGGGTGCCCACGCGCTGCGTGAGCTCCGCGGACTGCGCCTTGAGCTCGTCGCTCATGGTGTGGGCCTTGGCCTCGGCCGCCTCGTAACGCTCGAGCTCGGCACCCAGGCGCTGCTCGTCGTACTCTGCCTTCTCGATGCCTTTGGCAAGCGCGGAGAGCTGCTGCTCGTACTCCTGCACGGAACGGAAGCTCGCCTCGCCGCTCATGGCTTTGGCCTGGACCTCGTCACGGATGCCGAAGAGGCGCTCTTTGGCGCTGATGCGGTCCTCGTACTCCATCTCGAGGTCCTTGCGCTTGCCCATGAGCTGAGTGAGCTGGGAGGCGAGCTTCTTGCGGGC
>CACXFF010000161.1 GCA_902766805.1 uncultured Coriobacteriaceae bacterium
GCGAGGTGGTCCATCGTCATGGGTTGCATGGTGCTCATGTCGTCCCCCTTCGTCACGGGCATCGGGACCGGCGTTCCTTGGTCGGACGCACGCGCAATCTCGCAAGACGCCCTTATTCCCCCTAGGCGCATTCTACGCGCCCACACATCGCCCCGCACGCCGAATGCAAGCCACGCGCTGGGAAGCCGTGCGTCGCGACACCACCCCGAAAGGACAAGCCATGCCCGGTAGCGCCGTGCACCGGGAAGCCGTGCGTTTGGGTGCCACGTTGGCCACCCCCGGACGGCAGGGAGTGCGTCTGTGACTTTCCATACATACAGGTATGTAATCTTCACTCTAACCTCCCCGCGCGGCCGCCACGGCCGACTATCCATACACACAGGTATGGAAAGTACACGCCAGCCACTCCCACAGGTGGGTTGGGGGAAGTTTCCATACATGGAGGTATGGAAAGTCATGGAAAACGGCCCATATCGCCGCTTTTTCGAAAGATTCCATACCTGTACGTATGGATTCTCCGATTTACCCGCCCCCACCAACCGCCACGGCCAACTTTCCATACATGCAGGCATGGATTCTTCGCTTCCCCCACCCCGTCCCGCCGGCACGCGGCAACGCGCGTTAGGGCCGAAGGACGTGCCCACGTTCGCGCTAGCTCTCCGTCCGACAGACTCGCGGATCTCGGATACCAGCTATATGTGAGACGGGATCCAGCGGGAGAGTCCTACCCAAAGGGCCACGCTCCGCGCGCTAGGGCTTCGAGGCAGGAAGCTACCGACTCGTCCTCGCAGCTCCCGATGACGTACGTTGCCGCAGCGCGCGCCTCGGGCACGGCGTCTGCTACCGCCGCGGAGTGTGGCACGTGCGCGAGCATCTCCACGTCGTTGCCTCCGTCGCCAAAGACGACGACCTGGTCCAGGCCGATACCCAGCCGCTCGCAGAGCGCATCGATGCCGTTCGCTTTGGACCAGCCCAGCGGGACCACATTCAAGAAGCCCGGACAGGGCAGGTTGAAGCCCAGCTCGGGCACCTGCTGTTGGATATAAGCGAGCTTCGCGCGCGTCTGCTCCATGCTGCCCGGAATGAAGACGTTCGCCTTGACGATGGGTTGGTCGGGAACGCCTCCCACGTGAGGGCCCAGCTCGCTCGCGTAGCGCGGAAACACCTGGAACAGGTCCTGCGCGTCGCCGCACACCAGCAGCGGCGTCGCCCCGTCGAATACCACCATGCCCGCGTGGTCCATCTCCTGCAACAGCTCGGACAGGTGCACGAGACCCGCATGGTCCACGAGCTTCTCCACGATGAGCTCGCCGTCCAGGTACACGTGCATGCCGTTGATCGCCAGCGCCGTCGCCGTGCAGGCGACATCGTTGGCAAAGGCGGGCGCCACATGGCTCACGGCACGGCCTGATGCCGGGCCCACGCGAATGCCAGCATCGAGACACGCATGAAACGCCGCCCGCGTGCGAGCGGGCACGACGTCGTGGCCGTAGGGCAGAATCGTGCCGTCGATATCGGTGAGCACGAGCTTGATGGCGGGCGCGGGTGCGTTGGGCATGCGGACTCCTTGCACGTTGGCGTGATTGGCCGTCGCATATTCGGCCTACGCTGCATTGTGGCAGGGCTTCGCGCGCTTGTCATGCGACGAGACGGCAGCCTGGGCGTCGACCAGCGCGAGGGCTGGCGGCTTCGGGTGCGGCCAATGCGAGCGTTGGCGGCTGCGGCGCGACCAGTACGTGGTCTTCCGCGCTGCGCCCCCTCTGAAATGTGGCCACTACATTGACCCCAACTCTACCGAACGGGTCTCCCGAGGGCTATTCACGACAGTTGAGGCCACCCCAGTGACCCCAAGTCGGCCGAACGGACCGAAGCACCCTGGCGTCATACCAGGTTGGACCAGCAGTTGTACAGCGAGATGAGCGGCAGGACCACCATCGTGGCGAGATAGATGCCGCGCACCTGCGCCTCGCTCAGACGTCGGTTGCCGTAGGTCCCGATGAAGCCACCGATCACGGCGGGCAACAGCACCGCCGGCAGGTAGCTGAGGTCCACGCGCCACAGAGCACCGCCCACGGTTGCGAGCGTGAGTTTGGATAGCTGAGAGAAAAAGATAATCGCCAAGCTATACACCGCGCCCTCTTTGGCCCCCAACCCGAAGAGCAGGCTCAGCGCCGCAACGTTCAGCGGACCGCCCCCAATCCCCAAGAAGACGGCCAACGCCCCCAGCCCAAAGCCCGCGCCGAAGATGGCCAGCGGGTGGGTGAGCCGCCAGCTCGGCAGCTTGTCCTGGCGCAGCGTGTAGAACAGGATGAGCAGCAGCACGACGGTGAGCAGGCCCGCCTGCACGGCCTTCACCGGGCGGTTGTCGAAACTGGCCGTCAGCGCACCAAAGACCGCGTCGCCGACCACGCCACCCGCCAGCGACCCCGCCGACACGAGCAGCACCGTGCGTTTGTCGAACGTGAACCCCGCCCGCAGCTGTTTGGCGAGCGACACCACGCACATGGTGAAGACGGCCGCGCTGGAGTACAGGTTGATGGTGGCGGCGTCGTGGAAGCCCACCAAGTCCAGCAGCGGCTTGATGATCACGCCGCCGCCCAGGCCCGCCACGGCCCCCAACGACGTCGCGACGACGACCACCAGCGCATAGATGAGGTACACCACGTTCGTCCCTTTCCCGTCCAAATGCCTACGGACATCCTATCCCTTGGCATGGGCGCATTCGGGCCGCCAGTCCGCACAAAGAGCAGCCGGGCCGCAAGGCTCCCATACACGCACTCGCAACGGTGGCAGCAGGCGCCAGAACGCGCCGTCTCGCGGGCAGCGGCCGCACGTGTCAGGGCATGACGCGCGCGACGCTTCCCGAACGCACGCAGGCATAGCGGCCGGTTTGATGGCCAAGCGCAGGATGTCGACAGGGCATCGGACACGGGGCGCCCCCCAACGGACGAGCCCCGCGGGCCCTTCGTTTGGGACCCGCGGGGCTCGTTCTGCCGTACGCCACGGACGGTCGTGCGCTGTAGATGGCCGCTCGCGCCAGGCGCCGCGCTGGCGTCAGTGGCGGCAGGCGTCGTCGGGACACATGCGCGCCACGTCGCCGGAAAGGAAGCGCGAAAGCACGTGACCGGCCGTCGGCATTTCGCGGTCGGCGTAGACCGCGATGCCCGCGCCCGTGAAGCGCATCAGCGGCGGCATGCCCATGCCCGCCGTGATGATCGCGTCGGCGTTGAGCTTCATCACGTGCTCGATCACGCCCGCGCAACCCATCGTGTCGTGGTCAGCGTTCTTCACAGACTGCACGTCCGTGACGTCTAGCTGGTCGTCGAGGTCCACCACGGTCAGCCAAGGGGCATGGCCGAAGTGTCCGCTGCGCGGGGCGTCGAGGCCCTCGTCGGTCTCACAAGGAATAACAACGCGCATGATGCGTCCCTCCATAGCTCGTCCTATCTTCCGCACGGCCCATCCGCGCGGAATCAATGTTGTGCGTCATCCAGCATACCCGAACCCGCGGACCGACCCGACGCGCAAAGCCCACGCTGATGGCGACATCACAGGGCAGCCATGCTCGCGTCTCGCTGTAGCGACAGGTCCTTAGCGCGAAGCCCAGAAGCGACCCTCTGGCAACAGGCATTCGCGAAGGGCCAGGTAGCGACTGTCCCAGTCGTTCGGCAGAGGACGTGTTCGCACCCCAAGCATGCGACGC
>CACXFF010000162.1 GCA_902766805.1 uncultured Coriobacteriaceae bacterium
GGTCACTGGAGTGGCCCCAACTCTTCCGAACGGGGCAAGGGTTGGCGAGCGGCACAGAAAAGCGGGCCCGCGGGGTTGTCCCGTGGGTCCGCATGCGTTGCGGGAGCGCTTGTGGCCGGCTGGTCCCGCGCGTGGTGTCCCCTTGTTACCTGAGAGCCGAAGGCTTCCCGGTAACAAGCTGCGGCGAGAGGAGCCCGCAGACCCTCGGAGCCGCGCGCACAAAAGAGCAACCCCCTCGCACACGCAAGGGGGTTGCCAATCACGGCAAACCAAAAGGGGGCCGTGGGCCAACACACAGGCCAAGCGCCCTGCCACTCCCTTGTTACCGTAGAGCCGAAGGCTTCCCGGTAACAGGTGCCAAAGCTAGGCGCCTTCGCCCAGGAGGCGGCGCATCACTTGGTCGGGACTGGAGCCCTCGTAGGGCGCCAGGGACGTGATGCGCTTCTGCATGCGCAGCTCGCGCACTTCGTCGGTGAGACGGCGCAGCTCCAGACGCAGGTCATCGATCTCTTCCTCGAGCTCCTCGGTGCGCTCGCGCATGTCCAGGATGCGGATCACGCCCGCGAGGTTGATGCCCTCGTCAGTGAGCTGCGAGATGAGGTTGAGCCGATCGATGTCGCTCTGCGAGTACAGGCGGGTGTTGCCACGCGAACGCCCCGGCGTCACCAGGCCCTTCTGCTCGTACACACGCAGCGTCTGCGGATGCATGCCCGTGAGCTCGGCCGCCACCGAAATCATGTAGAGGGGCTTGTCGCGGCCCTCGTCGCGCCGACGCTCAGACATCGGTAGCTCCTATCTGCGCTTGCGCGCCGGCGCCTCGACCCGAGATCCCGGGCCGAGGCGCCGCGCGCTACGCGGTCTCTTTCTTCTTCAGGTAGCTCTCCACCTGCGGACGGTACGAGCGCTTGTCCTCTTCCAAGAGCCTCTTGAGCGTCTCGCGCTCCTTGAGGCCAAGGTTGGTGGGCACCTCTACCTGCACGGTCACGAGCAGGGCGCCGGTCGAGCCCTTGCGCTTGACGTTGGGCGCGCCCAGGTTGCGGAAGCGGAAGGTCTTGCCGCCCTGTGTGCCCGCCGGCACCTTGAGCCGCACCGTGGTCCCGTTGGGGGCGGGCACGTCGATCTGGGCGCCCACCGCAGCCTCGTACATGCTGATGGGCAGGTCCATGCGCACGTCGGCGCCATCGCGCTTGTAGAGCGGGTGGTCGGCCACGTTGGTCGTGATGATCAGATCGCCACGCGCGCCGCCGTTCACGCCAACCTCGCCGCGGTTGCGGTAGCGCAGCTTGCCGCCGTCCACCGCACCGGCTGGGATCTTCACCGTGAGGCTCTGGCGCTCGCCCGTGGACGGCACCTGGTAGCTCACCTTGCGGCTCGCCCCCGAGAACGCCTCCTCGAAGCTCACGTCCACGGACAGCGTGAGGTCCTGGCCCTTGCGCGGCCGGTTGGACGCCTGCCCGCCTCCGCCAAAGATGCTGGAGAAGTCGAACCCGCCAAAGGCACCGTCGCCGTTGCGCATGGACTCGAACATGCTCGCCCAGTCGCCGCCGCTGGTGCTGTAGGTATAGCCGCCATTCCCGCCAAAATCCGCGCCCGGGATGCCGCCAAACATGAGCATCTGGTCGTAATCCTTGCGCTTCTTGTCGTCAGACAGCGTGTCGTACGCCTCGGAGATCTCCTTGAACTTGTTCTCGTCGCCGCCGGCATCGGGGTGATACTTGACCGCGAGCTTGCGGAACGCCTTCTTGATCTCGTCGGCAGAGGCATCGCGGCCCACGCCCAAAATGTCGTAGTAGGTCTTTTGGGGCATAGCCTCGCCTCCTTACTCGTCTTTGGTCTCTTCTGCGGCGGGCTCGGCCGGACGCTTGGGGCCGCCATAGGTGACGGTCACCATCGCCGGACGGATGACGCGACCTGCCATGGTGTAGCCCGCCTGGTAGACGTCGCGAACGGTCTCGTCGTAGGCCTCGGGATCCTCCACGCGACCCACCGCCTGGTGCTGCAGGGGGTCGAACGGCGCGTCCGCGGCCTGGATGGGCTCCACGCCCTCGCGCGCCAGGATGGAGAGGATCTTCGCGTGCACGGCCTGGATGCCGTCCACGAACTGCTGGAGCTGCTCGTTGTCCGCCTGGGTCTCCTCGGCGTGCGCGCAGGCGCGCTCGAGGTCGTCGATGGCGGGCAGCAGGTTGGTGACGAGCTTCTCCGCCGCACGCGCGCGCTCATCCAGGCGCTCCTGCGCCGTGCGGCGCCGGTAGTTGTCCCAATCGGCCTGCAGGCGGGCCAGGCGGTCGGCGGCGTCGGTCGCCACAGACTGCTCGGCGTCGATCATGGCACGCAGCTCGTCGCGCTCGGCCTTGACCTTCTCCAGCTCGGCCTTGAAGTCGTCGGCCGCAGCGGCGTCACCCGCGGCGATGGCGGCCTCGACCATGGCCTCCTCGTCCAGCTCCTCGACCTCCACGGGCGCGACCTCCTCCACGGACTCGGCGTCCTCGAGCGCCTCAGCGTCCTGCTCGAGCGCCTCATCGACGATCTCGGGCTCTTCCGGGGTCAGGTCGTCAGGGGTCTCGATGTTCACTTTCATACCATCTCCTATCGGGGCGAGCCTCGCGCTCGCATCGTGATCTGTAGTGCGGCCAGCCGCGTGTACAAAAGCGCGGGGGCAACCGTAGCGATTGCCCCCGCGCGTTCAGTCGATCGGCCCCCGGCGCGGGGGTATGGCGGGCTGGCCTAGCCAGTGCGCGCCCGAGCGCGTCTTACTCGTCGTCCACGACCTCGTAGTCGGCCTCTTCCACGTCGGAGCCGTTGTCGGCGGCGCCGGCGCCCTGAGCCGTCTCGGCCTGGGTCTGGCTGTAGACGACCTGCGCCAGCTTGTGGCCGGCCTCCTGCAGCTTCTCGCCGGCGGCCTTGATGGCGTCGATGTCGGTGCCGTCGAGCGCGGCCTTGGCGGCGTCAACCGCGGCCTGGGCCTCGGAGCGCGTGGCCTCGTCAACCTTGTCGCCCAGGTCCTTGAGCGTCTGCTCGGTGGAGTAGGCGAGCGAGTCGGTCTGGTTGCGGATCTCGATCTCGTCCTTCTTGGCCTTGTCCTCCTCGGCGTGGGCCTCGGCGTCCTTGACCATGCGGTCGACTTCGTCGTCAGAGAGCGCGGTGGAACCAGAGATGGTGA
>CACXFF010000163.1 GCA_902766805.1 uncultured Coriobacteriaceae bacterium
CCCCGCATGACGGTCTCCGACATCATCGGCGAGCCCCTCGACGTACACCGCATGTGCTCCAACGCCAAGGAGCGCGAGGAGAAGATCCTCGAGCTCATGGACCGCGTGGGCCTCAACTCCGAGCATGCGAGCCGCTATGCCCACGAGTTCTCGGGCGGCCAGCGCCAGCGCATCGGCATCGCCCGCGCCCTGGCGGTCGACCCGCAGTTCATCGTCTGCGACGAGCCGGTCTCGGCCCTCGACGTCTCCATCCAGGCGCAGGTCATCAACATGTTCGACGAGCTGCAGGACGAGCTGGGCCTCACCTACCTGTTCATCGCGCACGACCTGCTCGTGGTGCGCCACATCTCCGACCGCATCGCCGTCATGTACCTGGGCAAGATGGTCGAGCTGGCCGATGCCGCGGAGATCTATGACCACCCGCTGCACCCCTACAGCAAGTCGTTGCTTTCCGCGGTGCCCATCCCCGACCCAAAGATCGCGCGCGCCAACAAGCGCATCCCGCTCGAGGGAGACATCCCCAGCCCGCTGAACGCCCCTTCGGGCTGCCCCTTCCGCACGCGCTGCCGCTATGCCGAGGCCTGCTGCGCCGAGAGCATGCCGGAGTTCAAGGAGGTTTCTCCAGGCCACTTCTGCGCGTGCCACCGGCTCGAGGAGATCAACTAGCGGTTGCGACACATGCGAACGTACAGCGAGGGCCCTTTTCGGAGGGCCCTTGTTTTGTCTGCCCCTGTGACAGCTGCCTCGCAGTTTTGTTACGCGCGGGTTACAGCGTTTCGGGTGAACGGCCGAATATGCGCGGTGGGGTACCCTTTGGGAGGCAGCCAGCTTGTTTTGGCTCTGTGTCGGTCCTATTATTACAAAGTCTGCGAATACGCAGGAAACCTCTGGAAGGAGACAAGAGTATGTCCGAGATGACGCGTAGGAACTTCCTCAAGGCCTTTGGCGTTTCCAGCGCCACCCTGATGGCCGCCGCTTGTGGTGGCAACGGTGGCGGCGCCACGACGGGTGCTGCTGCCACCGGTGCTGCCGATGCCACCAAGCAGTCCATCGCCGTGTGCCTGGCCTCTGAGCCGGACAACATCGACCCCTGCATGAACTCCGCCGTCGACGGCGCCACGATGATCGTGCACCTGTTCTCTGGTCTGGCCAAGTGGGAGTCCAAGGACGGCAAGTACGAGATCGTCGCGGACTGCGCCAAGGAGCTCCCCGAGGGCGAGGTCCAGAGCGACGGCAAGGTCGTCTACACCTACGAGCTCAAGGACGGCCTGAAGTGGTCGGACGGCAAGGACCTCAAGGCTGGCGACTTCGCCTTCTCTTGGCAGCGCGCGAGCAACATTGCCACGGGCGGCGACTACGCCTACATGTATGAGAACGTTGACGGCTACTCCGCGGACGACCCGAACGCCAAGCTCAACGTCGAGGCTGTCGACGACAAGCACCTCAAGGTCACGCTGAAGAACGTCACCTCCTACTGGAACGAGCTGCTGGCCTTCCCCGTGTTCTTCCCGGTGCGCGAGGACGTCGTGTCCAACGAGGCTTGGGCCACCGACCCCTCCACTTACATCTCCAACGGCGCCTACACGATGACCGGCTGGGACCACAACTCCGTCATCACCGTGGAGAAGAGCCCCAACTACCACGACGCCGACGCCATCACCATGGGCAAGGTCGAGTTCTTCCTGTCCGATGACGCCAACAACCAGCTCTCCAACTTCGAGAACGGCACCTGGCAGCTCATCGACGACGTGCCGACCAACGAGATTGCCTCCCTCAAGGAGAAGTACCCCGACGAGTTCAAGATCGACGGCCAGATCGGCACCTACTACGTCTCTTGGAACGTGAACGAGGAGATCCTGCCCGACGCCTCCCAGTACTCCACGCCCGAAGAGGCCGAGGTCATGCGTATGACCGTCCGCAACGCGATCAACCACCTCTTCGACCGCAACTACATCGTCGAGCAGATTGCCCAGGGCGGTCAGGTCCCCGCGGCGTCCTTCGTCGCCATGGGCATGAAGAACCCCGACGGCAG
>CACXFF010000164.1 GCA_902766805.1 uncultured Coriobacteriaceae bacterium
ATCGCCGGCGGGAGCGGCCGGCGCGGGACGTGAGTGCGCCGGCTTCCCCCGCAACGGCGAAGAGGTGTAGCGAAGCGGAGCCGATCGCCGGCGGGAGCGGCCGGCGCGGGACGTGAGTGCGCCGGCTTCCCCCGCAACGGCGAAGAGGTGTAGCGAAGCGAGCAAGTGATACCCCCGGCCCCGCACGCCAGGTCGCACGACGAAGCCCCCGGTTGGCAGCACGCCAGCCGGGGGCTTTCTGTTACGCGGTCAGGCACCCCAGGTGACCCAGAGGCGCGGCGGCTCCTTACTCCGCCTGCAGCGCCGCCATCGTGATGTAGTTGTACGGCGCATTGAAGTGCGGCAGGAAGAAGATGTCCAGGAGCTTGAGCTCGTCGATGGTGACCTTCTTCTCCACGGCGAGGCTGAACAGGTTGATGTTGCCGTGCATGTCGTAGGTGCTGGCAATCTGGGCGCCCAGGATGGCACGCGTCTGAGCGTCGTAGACGATCTTGCAGGTGGCGTCGGGGTTGTCGTGCTCGATGAAGGGCGCCTTCTGCGGGCCCGTCACCGTCGTGGCCTTGACCTCGATGCCAGCGCGCTTGGCCGCCGACTCGGTCAGGCCGGTGGAGACCATCTTGAGGTCGAAGATGCAGATGCCCGACGAGCCCTGCACGCCTGGCGTCTCGAGCGCGGTCCCGCAGATGTTGTGGCCAGCCACGATGCCCGAACGCACGGCGTTAGAGGCGAGCGCGATGTAGCCCGGCGCGCCGTCCAGGGAGTTGTTGAAGATCGTGGCGCAGTCGCCCACGGCGTAGACGTCCTCGACGCTCGTCATCTGGTGGCGGTCCACCACGAGCGCGCCGTTGCCCAGCTTCTCGAACGCGTCGCTGTCCGCCAGCGCGCTGTTGGGACGGAAGCCGATGCACACGCACACCATGTCCACGTCGTAGGCGCCCTTGTCGGTCACGAGCTTGGTGACCTTGCCGTCCACGCCCTCGAAGTGGTCCACGCCCTCCCCGTAGTGCGCCTCAATGCCGTGCTCGGCCAGGTTGCGCGCCATCATCTCGGAGAACTCGGGGTCGAAGTTGTTGGCCATGCAGGTAGGGGCCATGTCCACGAGCAGGGTGTGACGGCCGTTGCGCTGGAAGGCCTCGGCCAGCTCCACGCCGATGTAGCCCGCGCCCACCACGGCGACCGTCTTGATGGCCGGGTCCTCGAGCTTGTCCACGACCTCCTGCGCGTCCTGGAAGAGCTTGACCTGCTGAATGTTCTCCAGGTCGCCTCCCTCGAAGCGCGGCAGGATGGGCAGCGATCCGGTGGCCAGCACGAGCTTGTCATACGACGCCTCGTACGCGGTGCCGTCCTTGTCCCGCGCGTAGACGACCTTGGCGTCGAAGTCCACGCGCTCCACCGGGCACTCCATGTGGATCGTGGCGCCCTTGGCCTCGAACTGCTCCTTGGTCTGGTAGAACAGCCCGGAAGGACCGCTGATCTGCTCGCCAATCCACAGGGCCATGCCACAGCCTAGGAAGCTAATGTTGGAGTTGGCGTCAAACGCCTCCACCTCGTATCCCTCGTAGTTGTCCAAGATGGTGTTGATGGTGGCGGTGCCAGCGTGATTGGCGCCAATGACGACGACCTTGCTCATGGGGGCCTCCTTGCCCTCGCGGAACGACGATGTCCCTAGATTACGCCGCGCGCAAACGCACGACGCCCAGACACCGCGCAGGGGCGTCTGGGCGTCGGCAAGCGCCAAAGGACCGGTCGGAGCTACCTGTTGTTCTCCTTCCCGATGATCGAGTCCACGATGCTGTTCACGATGCTGATGACGATGGAGCCAAAGAACGCGCTCCCGAAGCCCGACACCGTCACGCCCGAGCCGAGGATCGTCGTGGACAGCCAAGCCGCCAGCTCGAGCAGCAGGGCGTTCATGACGAGGTAGAAGATGCCGAGCGTGAGCACGGTGAGCGGCAGGCTCAGGGCCTGCGCGATGGGCTTGATGGACGCGTTCACGAGCGACAGGGCGAGCGCCATCATGATGATGGCCATGGTGCTGTCCGACCCCACGGGCTGGATGCCCGGGACGATGGCCACCGCGGCGGCCACGCTGATGGCCGACGCGACCCAGCTGATGATGAAGTTCATACGGTTCCTCCTTACGATACGCACACGCTATAGTACCCAAAAGCGACACACGCAAGCAGCCACAGACAGCGCGGATGCCACGCTCGCATGATGCGCTGGCATCAAATCGTCGCAATGACGCTAAGATGTTAAACGTTGGGGACGTACGGAACTCTGGGGGATGGCGATGCCGTACTTCATAATCGGGGAGCTCGCGGCAGCGGCGCTTTTCATCACGAACCGCGACGTTCTCATGGGCAACAGCCTCCATCACAATGACCCCACCATGGTCACCTACCGGCACTACCTCTGGATGGTCATCGTCTACAACGTCATCGACGCCCTGTGGGGCATCTTCGACAAGCTGCACGCCGTCACCGCCCTCTACGTCGACACGGTGCTGTATTTCGTGGCCATGGCGTGCACCATCCTCTTTTGGGTGCACTATGCGGTCGTCTACCTGCACGAGGACGCGCAGTTCGAGAGGCGCTTCATGATGGTGGGCAACGTGCTGTTCCTCCTGCAGATCGGCTCGTTGGTCGCTAACTTCTTCCATCCGGTAGTCTTTGCCCTGGATGCTAACGGCACGTACTACCCCGGTCCCGTCCGCAGCATCAACCTCATCATGCAGATCGTGCTGTTCTTGGTCACGTCGCTCTACACCTTCTATAGGGCATACCAGGACAGCGGTGCGACGCGGAGCCGCAACCTCGCCATCGGCTGTTCTGGGCTGGTGATGGCCCTTCTCATCACGGCA
>CACXFF010000165.1 GCA_902766805.1 uncultured Coriobacteriaceae bacterium
CCAGAACACCGCGGCCACGGCGCTCATCAGAGAGCCCACCATCGAGATGCGCGAGTAGATGTTGGTGTAGTCGGCGCTGCCAAAGACCGAACGCACGAGCAGCGGCGTCTGCACCGTGGTCATCGCGTACACCACGCCGAAGAGGAAGGCGCCCGCGAGCAGGGCAGGCAGCGGGTTGGGCACGAACCACATGAGCAGGATGCCGGCCACGCCGCAGGCCAGCCCAAAGATGATGCCCAGCTTCACAGAGCGGTCGTTCACGATGCCCAGCACCACCTTGCCGATGGCCTGACCCGCCATGGCGGCACTCGCCACCACGCCGCTGGCAGCGGCAATCGCAGGCAGCGTCGCCTCGAACGAGGTGGCATAGGAGGCAAGGAACTGGTAGATCGTCTGATTGAGGGTGATCACGCCGCAGAAGAGCGCCAGGGCAAAGAACGCCGTCGTCTTCATGGCGACCGATGCGGGCACGCCGTCGACAGGCGCCTCGGCCGCACCGTCCGCCTCGGCGGCAAGCTCCTCGGCGCCGTAGGGGAGCAGGCCCTTGTCCTCGGGCTTGCTGCGCACCACGAAGAGCGTGAAGGGCAGCGTGCCCACGAGCGTGATGATGCCAAAGACCAGGTAGGCCGTGCGCCAGCCCTCGGGGCCCTGCTGGATCAGCGCGGTGCCGAGTGGGTTGAAGATCACGCCGCCGATGCCCGTGAACGCCATGCACAGACCGACGAAGAAGCCCACGCGCTTGGCACACCAGGCGTTGATGAGCGAGGGGACCGAGAGGTAGATGAGCGGCGCCATGCCAAAGCCCATGATCGCGCCGCACACATAGAACCACGGCATGGAGTTGCCGAAGCTCATCCCTATGAGGCCCACGCCGGCCGCGATCGTGGCGCCGGAGAGCACCTGGCGGGCGTCGAGACGAGACAGGTGGTTGCCCGCGAGCGGCAGGGTCAGCATCATCATGATGTTGAGGATGGAGAAGTACAGCGTGAACTGCGCGCGCGGCACGCCGAAGAACTCCGAGACCGGCGTGAAGAAGATGCCCGCGCAGGACAGCACCATGGCACAGGGCAGGCAGGTGATGGCAATGCAGCTCGCCACGATGGCATACGCGTAGTGGAAGCCGCCCTTCTGGGCCGGTGCGTTGTTGGTCGTGTCTGCCATGCCCTTACGCCTCCACGTCGGCGATGGCGCCGTCCATGGTGAAGCCCGTCCAGCTCGGCTCGCCCGTGTAGGTCATGACCTGCTCAGCGCCGCTGAGCGCACGCACCGCGCCGGCCGCCAAGGCCTCCATCTCGAAGTCGCCGCCATAGGCGCGCACCGGCGCGATCCAGCCCACGTGGTCGGTGACGTACTGCACGAAATACGGGTCGTTGCTCACGCCGCCGGTGAGGATGATGCCGTCGACCTTGCCGCACAGCGCTGCCGCGAGGCCGGCCAGCGCCTTGGAGGTCTGGTAGGCCATGGCGTCGAGCGCGAGCTTGGCCCAGGCGTCGCCGTCCGCGATGCGCTCCTCGAGCGCCAGCGTGTCGTCGGTGCCGGTGAGGCCCATGAGGCCGCCCGTCTTGCCCACGACCTGCATGAGCTCCTTGGCGGTGGCGCCCGCGGCAGCCATGCCGATCACGGGCTTGAGGGGCACGTCACCCGAGCGGTTGGGCGCGAAGGGGCCGGAGCCCTCGAGGACGTCGTTGGTGTCGATCATGCGCCCGTGCTCGTGCGCCGCGACCGACAGGCCGCCGCCCACGTGCGCGACCACGACGTTCACGTCCTCGTAGCTGCGGCCGAGCTCCGCGGCGTAGCGGATGGCGACCTCCTTTTGGTTCAGGCAGTGCACGTGGCTCTTGCGGTACACGCCGGGCCAGCCGGTGATGCGCGCCACGTCGGCAAGCTCGTCGGTGTCAGGCTGGTTCACGGCAAAGGCAGGCTTGCCCGTCTGCTGCGCGAAGGCGTGCAGGATAGGAGCACCTAGGATGGCGGGGTGGTTCATGCCGCAGTTGAGCACGTGCTCGCACACGAGCTCGCTGATGGCGAAGATGCCGCCGACGGTGGGGCCCATGCCGCCGCAGTAGC
>CACXFF010000166.1 GCA_902766805.1 uncultured Coriobacteriaceae bacterium
CGCTGGTACGGAACACGCCCTTTCGCGCTTTGCGTGCCGAGGCGCTGGTACGGAACACGCCCTTTCGCGCTTTCCGTCCCGCCCGACTGGGACGGAAAGCGGGTTTTCGCGCTTTGCGTACCGAGGCGCTGGTACGGAACACGCCCTTTCGCGCTTTGCGTACCAGCCGGTCGGTACGGAACACGCCCTTTCGCGCTTTACGTACCAGTCGGTCGGTACGGAAGATGCGAAAAGTCACTTTCCGTACCGGCGCACCACGCGCCAGGGGCGGACCACGTGCCAGGGGCGGACCACGTGCGACGTGGCCACGCATCTAGCCCTGCTAGGCCCCTACCAGCGACGTTGCGCTGTCGAGCAGCAAGTCGCGCAGCTCCACGCCATCCCACTGCGGACCGATGGCCCCCATCCCACGCAGCGCACCCAGGATGTTGCCGCACACGGCGCCCGTGGAGTCGCTGTCACCGTCGTGGTTGACCGCCGCGACCAAAGCAGCGTCCAAGTCATCGGCATGGCGCACGGCCGCAAAGACCGCGATAGCCAGCGCCTCCTCGCCGACCCAACCCTCGCCCAGCTCCTTCACACAGGCAGCGTCAGGTCTCTCTGAGCGCGCGAGTGACAGAGCCTGGCGCAACAGCCGTGCCTGCACGCGCGCCTCATCGGCATGCGCGGGGAACCAGGACGGCAAGCGGTCCGCGCATTCCTCCACTATGCCCGCGAGCTCCCAGCCCCACCCCGTGCAGTCAAGCGGCACGTCATAGGCGCAACGGTCGATCACGAAGCACAGGGCGCCCGCGCTGATCCAGCCCAACGGATGCCCATGCGTCAGCGCGGCGCATGCCGCACCGCCTCGCACGAGTTCGCGCAGGCCTCCCTCGCCCAGCTCCCCACCATGCGCCTGGCGGTACCAGAGCCCCCACGGTGCGACCCGCATCACGCCGCCACAACCTTTGGAATCGTTGATGGGGCGTTCCAGTGTCCCCGTCCCGCCGGCACTCAGCGCAGACAGGCAGGTGATGCCTGGCGCGCGCCTCACGTGGAGCCCAGGCACCGCGAGCAGGTCCGCGCACAGCGGATGGGCGCTGCCAGCACCCTCCCCCTGCGTCACAAGCCAATCGAGATAGGCACGGCGCACACAGTCCACCGGATCGGCATCGGCGCCCGCCGCACGCAACGCATCGTAGGCAGACAGGCCAGCAGCGGTGAACAACGTCATCTGCGTGTCGTCCGAAAAACGCGCCGGCAACTCGGCAAAGGCACGGATGCCCTGCGCACCATAGCGCGCGTGAATGTCCTCGAGGCGCCAGAACTCCACCGTGTAGCCCAACGCGTCTCCGATGGCACCCGCAAGCAGGCACGCCTGAGATTTGGAGAGCAGCTCCTCATCCCGGCCATCGACGCTCCCCAGGGCGTCGAGCAGCTGCAGGGCCTGTGCATAGCGCCGCACGCGCGCGAGGTCGCGTGGGGTGGGCTCCCCGTCCAAGCGCGAGAGGTCGGAGTTGTGCAGCAGGTCTGCGCGCTTGACCTTGCGCGCGACCGGATCGACGGCGAGCGCGCGCACGTAGTCCAGATACGGAAGCTGCGGCCGGTGCATGAGCAGCACGCAGGTCTCCACGTAGGGCTCGGGGATGCCCGCCTCGATGAGGTCGTCGGGGCCCAAGGCCGTGTCTTCCATCACGTCATGCAGCAGCGCCACGCACACCTCATGCTCGCTGTCCATCTGTTCTGCCAGGTGGAAGGGATGATAGACGTAGGGCAGCCCGCTCTTGTCGACCTGGTCACGATGCGCGTCGAAACACAGCCTGAGCGCTGCCTTGGTGGCGGGGGTATAGAGCACGGGAGTCTCCTCGGATCGATGAACATGCGTCCCAGCTTAGCGCTTCGCGACACCGGACGCTTCAGCACGACGCTCAAACGCCTGCCGACGGCCCTACCGTCACGTTGGCCAAGTCACGCGCGCAGGTAGCGCCCCTCGAAGTCCTCTGTGGGCATGGGCTTGGCGTAATAGTAGCCTTGGAAGAGCCTACAACCCATATCCACGAGCATGTCACGCTGCTCGACTGTCTCCACGCCCTCGGTCACGCTGGGGATGCCCAAACGCCGTGTGAGGTCGATGATGGAGCGCAGGATGGTGTTGGCCTTGTCCTCGTCACGTGCCTTGTACAGGAACGTCATGTCGATCTTGAGCACGTCCACCGGCATGTCCTTGAGCATGTTGAGGCTGGAGTAGCCACTGCCAAAATCGTCCATCTCGACCAGATGTCCCAGGTCGCGCAGCTGATCGATGAAGCGCAGACGGTTCTCGACGTCGCTCATCATCACCGTCTCGGTGATCTCCAGGCGCAGCTTCTCGGGACGGACGTC
>CACXFF010000167.1 GCA_902766805.1 uncultured Coriobacteriaceae bacterium
CGGCGCTCGGCATCGATGAGCTCCTGGTAGATGAGGCCGCTCGTGAAATTGGAATCGGCCGTGAGGTTCTCGTTCACGAAACGCTCGTAGTGGCCCAGGTCCAGGTCGGTCTCCTTGCCGTCCTCGGTTACGAATACCTCGCCGTGCTGGAAGGGGCTCATCGTGCCTGGATCGACGTTGAGGTAGGGATCTGCCTTCTGCATCATGACGCGGTAACCGCGCGCCTTGAGCAGACGCCCCAACGACGCCGCCGTGATGCCTTTGCCCAGCGCCGAAACGACGCCACCTGTCACGAAGATGTGCTTTGCCATGATTGCCCCCGTATCTCCCTGCGCCACCGCGCGTGGAACACCTACGGGATTTCATGGTAACGCGCTTTACCAACCCGTTGCAAGCCGTTTGGCACATTTCTCCCCAGACAAGCCTGCCGCCCTCAAGTACGGGTTGAGGGCGGCAGGCTTGTCTGGGGAGAAATGTGCCATCAAGCAGAGACGCTGGCGAGCATCTCGCGCGCGTGGGCCAAGCTGGTCTCGCTCGTGTCACCCGAGAGCATGCGCGCGAGCTCGGCCACGCGCTCCTCCCCCGTGACCTCGCGCAGCTGCGTCTCGGGCAGCTCGCCCGCGCTTTTGGAGACCAGGTAGTGGCACTGCGCCTGAACGGCCACCTGCGCGAGGTGGGTGACCACGATCACCTGGTGGGTGGTGGCGAGGTCTGCCAACACGGCCGCCAAGGCGAGCGCCGTCGCCCCGCCCACGCCCGCATCCACCTCATCGAAGACAAGCGTGCTCACGGCGTCGGAGGCGCCTTGGACGACCTTGCAGGCGAGCATCACGCGCGAGACCTCGCCGCCCGACGCGATCCGACGCAAGGGCCGCGCTGCCATGCCTGCGCCCGGGCGATAGAGGAACTCCACGTGGCTGGGGCCCGTGGCGACCCATTGGGAGCGCGGCAGGCGCTCACTGGCCACCTCGAGTCGGGCGCTTCCCATCTCCAGGCGCTCCATCTGCCGCGTGACGGCCTGGGAGAAGAGCGGCGCGGCTTCGGCGCGGGCCGCTTCCAGCTCGTCGGCAGCGGCAGACAGCGCCTTCTCTGCAGCCTCGGCCGCACGGCGGGCCTTGCGCATGTGCACGCCAGAGTCCTGCGAGAGCGCCACGATCTCCGCAGCCTGTGCGCGCCGGGCCAACAGGTCCTCGATGCCCGGCCCATACGAGCGCAAGAGCCCCTGGTAGGCGCCCATGCGCTCCTGCATGCGAATCAGCTCATCCTCGTCGAGGTCGAGCCGGCTGGCATAGGAACGCAGCTCGGAGGCAGCGTCTTCTATGTCGATGAGGGCGCTGCGGATCTGCTCGGACAGCGGGCGCAGCTCGGAGTCATAGCGCAGCGCGCCCTCCAGCTCGGAGAGCGCCTCACCGAGCGCGTCGGTCGCACCTCCGTCCTCGCCGAGCGCTGCGGCCGCACCGGCCACGCTGCGCAGGAGCGTCTCGCCGTGCTCCGCGCGCGGCAGGTCACGCTCGAGCTGCTCATAGTCCTGCACCGAAGGGTTCACCGCGTCGATGCGCTGCAAAACGAAGCTCGCCTCGTCCAGGCGCTCGGCGGACTGCGAAGCGAGCTCAGTCACGCGCTCGAGCTCCCGCGCCGCCTCGCGGGCACGAGACAGCGCCTCTCCCCAAGCCGCACGTGCCTGCGCCACCCGCGCCCCCGCCCACGCGTCCAGGATCTCCACGTGCGTGCCGACCGCCAGCAGGCGCTGGTGCTCGTGCTGGCCGCACAGGTCCACCGTGGCGCCCAGGCCAGACGCCAGCTCGCGCACCGACGCCATGGAGCCGTCGATGCTCACGCGCCCGCGGCCGTCGGCGCCCACCCGGCGGCGCACCACGTGCCCGTCCGGGTCATCGTCGCTGTAGAAACGCCCCTCCACCACCAGGGCATCGCTGCCCTCGCGCACGGAGCCCGCGTCAGCGCGCTCGCCGATGAGCAGCTTGAGGGCCGAGAGCAGGGCCGACTTGCCGGCGCCCGTCTCACCCGTGATGGCCGTCAGGCCCGGCACGGGCGTCAAAGTCGCGTCACGGATGAGCGCGACGTCTGTGACATGCAGCTCGTCGATCATCGGACGCCCTTGCCGTAGAAGACGCGGCTCACCGACTGGTAGAAGCTCTGCGGACCGCGGTCGAGCAGCAGGATGTCGCCAGGGCCCCTGCGCACCCTGACCCGCGTGACGCGGCTCCCCAGCTCGACCGGCTGTCCGTCCACGAAGCAAGAGCGCTCCACGGGACGCTCGGGAGAGACGGAGAGCTCCACGACGTCCGAACTGTTGGTGAGGAAGGCGCGCGCCTGGATGGTGTGCGGGGCGATGGGCACGCAGATCATGCCCCCGAACTCCGGCTCCACGATGGGGCCGCCCGCGGACAGGGCGTAGCCCGTGGAGCCGGTGGCCGTCGCGACCACGAAGCCGTCGCCACGCAGGCGGTCCACCGGCGTGCCCGAGACGGAGATGTCCAGCTCCACGATGTCCCCGTAGATGCCATGGGTGAGCGCGACGTCGTTCAGAGCGAAGCAGCGAAGGGTGTCCACGCTGCCGTCGGCGCGCTCCACCCAGGCCTCGACGTCGAGCGTGGCGCGGCGCGAGAGGTGCAGCTCGCCCGCGATCGCGTCGGCAACCAGCTGGACGATGTCATCACCGATGGTGGCGCAGGTGAGGAAGCCCAAGTGCCCGTACGAAATGCCCACGAGCGGGACTTCGGAGTAGTTGACGATCCGGGCGCCTCGCAGGAGCGTGCCGTCACCGCCCAAGGTGACCACCAGGTCACAGTCTTCGGCCGTGCACACGGCGTCGGGCTCCTTCTTCTTGTCGGGCGCCCATGCGACCTCGACGCCCTCGTGCTTGAGCCACGCGTCCAGCTGCACCGCAGCGGCGGTCGCTGCCGGACGGGAGTAGTTGGGGATCAGAAGGATCTTCATGCTGCCTCCGAACATCGGTTTGCTTTTGCTATCTTAGCATTCCGAGCGGCAGCGCGTGAGATGACCCGCGTCCTCTTGCGCCCCGAAGGCCGGCCATGATTCGGGGGCCAAAGAGCAAGGCACATCGACTCGAGTTTCTTACCCACGAGAAGTAAGGTTCTCGGCCGAATACGCCCGTTTGGGGGGTGTGGAGGGGAGTTTCTTACCTGTGAGGGGTGAGATTCTCGGCCGGGCGGACCGTGCGGGCTCGCGCTGGATCTCCCTAGGAAAGGATGCCGTAGAGGAGGTACTCCACGTTGCCTTTGGCGCCATGGATGGGGCTTTCCACTGCCGTGCCATAGGCCGCAGGATACGCGTCGACGGGCGCGACGAGGACAAACCCCGCCCGCTCGAAGGCTGCGCTCAGCTTGGCGACCACGGCCTCGCGCACGCGCGCGCTGCTGACCACGCCGCCCTCCCCCACCTGCTCGCGCGGGGCCTCGAACTGCGGCTTGATCAGGCTGAGGAAGCCGCCGCCCTCATGCAGCAGCTCACAGACCGCAGGCAGCACGCGCTCCACGCTCGTGAACGACACGTCGCACACGGCCAGGTCCACGCTGCCCTCACGGCCCGTGCCCGCAAGGTCCTCCATGCGCGTGCGCTCGAGCAGCTCCACCCGCGCGTCGTTGCGCAGGCTCCAGTCGAACTGCGCGAAGCCCACGTCCACCGCGAGCACCCGCGCTGCCCCGTGCTGCAGCAGACAGTCGGTGAAGCCCCCCGTGGAACAGCCCACGTCCAGACAGCTCAGGCCGCTGGGGTCCACATGGTAGGCGGAGAGGCCGCGCTCGAGCTTGAGGCCTCCGCGGCTCACGTAGGGCAGCTGGCCGCGCACGTGCAGCTCTATGCCGGGAAGCACCTGCTCTCCCGGCCGCTCCAGACGCCGGTCAGACGTAGACACGTCACCCGCCATCACGGCGCGCAACGCATCCTCGGTCGTACGGAAGAATCCTTGGGAAACCAGCTCGGCGTCGAGCCTCACACGGCGCGGGCTCACGAGCGTGGCGCCTCGGCAGCGTCAGCCGCTTGGGCGGCCTCGGTCGTCCCGGCTGCGTCCACCTCGGCCAGACGCTCGAGCTCGGCAGCCGAAAAATCGGTGTTGTCCACCAGCTCCACCGCCTTCGAACCCAGCGCGATGGCCTCATCGAAGAGGTCCAGAGACTTCTCCAACGAGATGTCACGGTCGCGCACTTGGGAGACGATCTCGTCCAAGCGGCCGGTGACGTCGTCGAAGGTCTGATAGCGCGAGAGATCGCGCCGCGCCATTACTCCGCCTCCCCGTCCAAGGCAGCGAGGTCGGCAAGCGAGCTCGCGCGCGCGGCGTCTGCCGTGTCGGCGGGGACAGCAGCGGCCTGGCGGGCCTCCGCAGCCTCCGCGGCCGCCTGTGCGGCACGCTCCTGCTCGGCGGCGATGAGCGCAGGATCCACGTTGTCGCGCACCACACGACCCAGCACGCCGTTGATGAACTTGGCAGAGTCGTCCGTGCCAAAGGCCTTGGCAAGCTCGACCGACTCGTCGATGGTCACCGCGACGGGAACCTCGTCCACGTGCAAGATCTCGTAGACGGCCACGCGCATGAGGTTGCGGTCGACGGCCGGCATGCGCGAGACTTCCCAGCGCTCGGAGGCATTGGCCACCACGTGGTCGAGCTCGGGGATGCAGGAAAAGGTGCCCAGGGCGAGGTCGCGGCCGTATTCATCGAGCGGCCCCTGCGACACCGCGTAGTCGCCCGCCAGGACATCCTCTACCGTGCGCCCGCAGGCTTCGGCCTGGAACAGCAGCTGCAGGGCCTGGCAACGCGCCAGCGTCCTGCCAAAAAAGATACGCCCCTCTTCGGACGAGCCAACACCTGCCACGCTTACTCCTTCGGGAAGACGATTTCGTCGATGTACACGTTGACCTCGGTCACCGGCACGCCGATCTGGGCCTTGACGGCCTCAGAGACGGCACGGCGCAGGTCTTCGGCGAGCTTGGTGAAGCGATAGCCAAAGAAGACCGTGACGTGAACGTCGATGGCAAGGCCGTCCTCGGTCTTGGTGCAGGTGACGGGGTGGGCGACCACGGCGGGCTGCTGTGTGAACAGCGAAACCAGACCGCTGCGAATCTCCTCCAGCAGGTCACGCTCCCCGACCGACGCGACGCCAGCGACCTTCTCCGCCGCCATGCGCACGATGGTGGTCGTCACCTCTTCGGAGACGCCGATGCCAGAAATGACGAGCTCGTTGTCCATGGGTATCCTTTCGGGATGTGTGACCAGAGAGTCTGGGGCACGGCAAAAGCGGGCGCGCGCCTGCGCCGGAGGCTGGCACGCGCCCGTCCTGCACTGCTAGACGCGCTGAACGAACTTGCCGTCGCGCGTGTCGACCTTGATGGTCTCGCCCTCGTTGAGGTACATGGGGACCTGGATGGTCGCGCCGGTCTCGATGACGGCAGGCTTGGTGCCGCCCTGGACGGTGTCGCCCTTGAAGCCAGGATCGGTGCTCGTGATGGTGACCTCCACGAACATGGGCGGCTGCACGTTGTAGAGCACGCCGTTGGCGTACTGCAGCTGGCAGACGTCGTTCTCCTTCATCCACTTCTGGTTGTCGCCGATGAGCTCAGCGCCGACCTCGACCTGC
>CACXFF010000168.1 GCA_902766805.1 uncultured Coriobacteriaceae bacterium
ACCGGCACCGCCTCGCCCGCGCGCACGACGAGGCGGTCGCCCGTGTGCACGTCGTCGGCGGCGATCGTGCGCTCTTGGCCGTCCTCGAGCAGCGTGGCGGTCTTGGGCGCGAGGTCCATGAGCGCCGTGATGGCGCCCGTGGTACGGCCCTTGGCCCGTGCCTCGAAGTATTTGCCCAGCGTGATGAGGGTGAGGATCATGCCCGCCGAGTCGAAGTACAGGCTGTGCAGCGCCTCGTGGGCGGCGTGCGCATTGCCGGCGCCGAGGGCCAGGGCCATCACGTAGAGCTGCGCCACGCTCCACACGGCGCTGGCCGTCGAGCCGAGCGCGATGAGCGAGTCCATGTTGGGCGCGCGGTGCCAGAGCGTGCGGAAGCCCGTGACGAAATAGTGGCGATTGGCGAAGAGGATGGGCAGGCAGAGCAGCAGCTGCGTGAGGCCCGCGGCCATCGCGCCCTCCATGCCCGACAGCGCAGCCGGCAGCGGCCAGCCAAACATCGGCCCCATGGCCAGGTAGAAGAGCGGCACGGAGAAGACCGCCGAGACGATGAGCTGGCGGCGCTTCTCCGCAAGGGCTTGGGTCTGGACTTGGGCGGGATCGACCGGCGCGGCCCCCGCGCGCGCCTGCGTGCGTGGTTTGGCGCCGTAGCCGGCACGCTTGACGGCGTCGACCACGGCGTCAACCGTGGCCGGGTTGCCGTCGTAGGACAGCTCCATGCTGTTCTTGAGCAGGTTGACGTTGGCCTGCGTCACGCCGGCACAGTCCTGGGCGGCCTTGCCCACGCGCGCCGAACAGGCAGCGCAGGTCATGCCGGTGATGTCGAAGGTCTCTGTGGCCATGTTGGCCTCCCTGCGCCCCGCGAGGCGCCTCGAAGTTTACGTATGCCAACATACCCCAAACGTCGCCGTCCTACACCAACGACCGTGATGGCACATTCCTCCAAGACAAGTCTGCCACCCTCAACCTGAACTTGAGGGTGGCAGACTTGTCTTGGAGGAATGTGCCTAAGCGGGGCTACGAGCGCTTGCCGCCACCGGTCAGCATCGTGCCGATGGAGCGCACGCCGGCTTTGATCACGTCAAAGAACGAGGCAGAGCGCTGCAGCTTCTCATCGGGCAGGTAGGCGCGCATGGCGCGCAGCGTGGCCTTGTTGTCGCGCGTGGAGAAGGCGAAGTGCCCTCCTTGGCGCACGAAGATGGCGAAGCGCGTGATCATGCGTCCCACGACCTCCGCCGCCACGTGGTCGACCTCTTCCCAGGGAATCTGGATGTAGTCCTCCACGTTGCGCTCGTTGTAGAACTCGAACGCCACATCTCCCACCATCACGTCGCCGTAGGTACCCAGGCCCGCGAACGACGTAGCCTTGATGTTGAAGTCCACCTTGGTGTTCAGTGACTGTGCCACCTGAGCGCCTCCTCGCCTGTCGATGACTCCCGACGCGGCGCATCGGGCCAATGAGCCAATGAAAAAGAGCACGCACCCGCCGCAGGTGGCGGCGGGTGCTGCTGTAGGGGTCGCGTGCGGACGGCTAGGCAGGGAAGGGAAAGAAGGATGCCCCTACGCGACCCGATGATTCCTTACATGAAGCCGAAGAAACGACCGGCGATACCCACGGCAAAGAGCGCCAGGATGATGGCAATCGGCGAGACGTTCTTCTTGAGCAGCCTGCAGCACAGCAGGGTGAGCAGCACGGCCGCAAGGCCCGGGATGAGCTGGTCGAGGTTGCCCTGGAGCGTGGTGACCTTCTCCACGTTCAGGCCGGTGGGGCCGAGCGCAGCGTACTGCTCGAACGCGGCCTTCACGCCCTCGATGCCGCTGGGCAGGCTGGCCCAGTCAATGTAGGCGCCTTCCGACTGCGTAACCGTGGAGACGACCGGCGTGAAGCCGATGGAAACCCAACGCTGCACCAGCGCGCCGATGATGAACATACCCAGGATGGAAGCGCCCTCGGTGATCTTGCCCATGAGGCCGCCCGAGAGGTCCTTGGCGATGGAGGTACCCACGTTGTAGCCGAACTCCTGCGTGTACCACAGGAAGGCCATGCGGATCACGTTCCACAGAACGAAGAACAGCAGCGGGCCGACGATGGAGCCGCCCAGGGCCATCGATGCGCCCAAGGCGCCCAGGATCGGTCGTACGGTGAACCAGAATACGGGGTCGCCCACGCCGGCGAGCGGGCCCATCATGCCCACCTTCACGCCCTGGATGGCCTGATCCTCGACGGGCTGGCCGTTGGCGCGCTCCTCCTCCAGCGCAAGGGTCACGCCAATGACGGGGGCCGAGACGTAGGGGTGGGTGTTGTAGAACTCCAGGTGACGCTTGAGCGCGGCCGACTGCTCCTCCTTGGTGGAGTAGAGCTTCTTGATGGCCGGGATCATGGCGTAGCACCAACCACCGTTCTGCATACGCTCGTAATTCCACGAACCCTGCAGGAACTGGTGACGCCAAGCAACCGCCATGCGGTCCTTCTGGCTAAGCTTGATTTCTTCTGCCATGTCTGTCACTCTCCCTTCTTCAAACTCAGTAGTCGTTCAAGATGTCGCCCAGCGGGTCACCCGATCCGCCACCAGTGCCGCCGTTCTTCTTGGCGAAGTCCTTGAGGCCCAGGTAGATGAGGGCGAGCGAGACGCCAATGGCGCCCAGCGCGATGAGGGTGAGCTCGTTGATGGCGGCGAGCACGAAGCCCAGCACGAAGAACGGCCAGACCTCGGGGGTCGCCATCATGTTGATGACCATGGCGTAACCAACGGCAGCGACCATGCCGCCGCCCACGGCCATGCCGCCGGCGAGCCAGTCGGGCATGGCCTGCAGCATGGTGGTCACAGCCTCGGCCGGGATGAAGCACAGCAGCGCGGCAGGGATGGCGATACGCACGCCCTGCAGGCCGATGGCCAGGAGCTGCCACATCTCAATGCCGCGGAAGTTGGCGTCTTCAGCGGCGGCGTCCATGAAGTGGACGATGGGGATGGCGATGGTGCGGCACAGCATCGTGAGGAACAGACCGGCGACCGACAGGGGCACGGCCAGCGCGATGGCGGTGCTGATGGCGGTGGTGGGGTCAGTCGTGCCGTCAGCCAGGCCCAGGACCATGATGATGGCCGAAGCGACCGAGG
The DNA here is from genome assembly GCA_902766805.1 of uncultured Coriobacteriaceae bacterium. Classification (GTDB taxonomy): domain Bacteria; phylum Actinomycetota; class Coriobacteriia; order Coriobacteriales; family Atopobiaceae; genus CACXFF01. The sequence goes on from CACXFF010000168.1 coordinate 3,114, forward strand.
CCAGTGCCGCGTCGGGCGCGACGGCCGCGCCGACGTTGGCCCAGCCAAGGGCGATCATCTGAAGCGAGCCGCCCAGGATGATGCCTTCGGTGGGGTGGCCCGTGACGAGGCCGATGAGCGTGCAGGCCACCAGCGGCTGGTGGAACTGGAACTCGTCCAGGATGCCCTCCATGCCGGCGAGGAACGCCACCAGCACAACGAGGATGACGGATATCATTGACATGTGTCTGCTCCCTCCTTACTTGCCTTGGGCCGCAAGCTCGGCCTTAGCCTTGTTGATCACGGTGTCGAAAGGCGTGGGGCTGTCGGCGGGCACCTTGCGCACGTCGAACTTCACGCCCATGGAGGCGATCTTCTCCAGGCACTCCACGTCTGCCGCGTCCATGGCCACGGCGTTGGTCACGACGACCTTGCCCACCGAGTGGGCCATCGAGCCGAGGTTGACCTCCTTGATGTCCACGCCGCCCTCAAGCGCGCGCAGCAGGTCCTGCGGAGTCTCGAAGAGCAGCATGGCACGGGTGGCGCCGAAGCGCGGGTCCTTGCTGACCTCGATGATCTTGCGGATGGGCACCACGTGGGCCTTGACTCCCGGAGGCGCCGCCTGCTCGATCATGGACTTGCGCAGGTCGTCGCCCGCGACGGCATCCGAGCACACGATGATGCGGTCGGGGTGGACCATCTTGGTGACCGTGGTGGCCACCTGGCCGTGCAGCAGACGCGTGTCGATACGCGCGAACGCGATGTCGATGTGACCGTCGCCGAGAACCGTCCCCTCGGGGATGGCTCCTGCCTGCTGGACGGGTGCCGCCGCAGCGGGCTTCTCGTCGGCAGGCTCGCAGCTCTCGGGCTTCACGCGCACGCCGGTCTTGGCCTCAGAGACGATCGCCTGCGCGACCTCCTTGGCCGTGTCGACACCCATGCGCTCACCATAGGCAGCCACAAGCATGGGCAAGCTGAGTCCCGTGACGGCAACCCAATCCTCCCCGCCGCGCTCCTCAATGAGCCTGCTGACCTGATTGAACGGGGTACCACCCCACAGGTCTACCAGGAACAGGACTTGCTCCTTCTGGCTGAAGGTGTCGATGGCAGCCAGGAGCTTGGCACGATAGTCATCGGGCCCCATCTCGGGCGTGAGGACCACTGCCGCAACGTCCTCCTGGGGACCGAAGATCATCTGGCCAGACTCCATGATGCCCGACGAAAAGGCACCGTGGCTTGCCAAGACAATGCTTGTCATACATTCCTCCTTCTCTTCCTCGTTCTTCCTTCCTTATCCCGCTGGCACCTTTGGGATGCCAGCATCACCGAAGCAAACTCAGTGACGCACGACATTCAAGCACTCATTCACATAAATTACAAGATTCAGTCTTGCTCAACGGGGGAAAAGCTTGGCCACTGGTTACTGCTCGCGTTTGACAGTCAGCATGATTCGAACCAAGAAAGCCCATAAACACTACCTCTCCAGGCCTTCTTTTGATGCAATTAATCTGTAAGCAATCGGCGCCACGGGCCGATGGGGCGCAGGAACTACGCAAGCCTTTTTGAATAGCGCACGTCACTCTAAGACAAGTCTGCCACCCTCAACCTGAACTAGAGGGTGGCAGACTTGTGTGAGAGAGAAATGTGCCAAACGGGACTAGTCGGTCAGGCGCTGGACGTCCGCGGCGAAGGCCAAGGCGTCAGCCTCGCTGGGCATGTGGGCCATGAAGAACTCGTTGCCCATGTCGTCGGCGAGGGCGTCGGAGTTGCGGCCGTGCGAGGCGATTGCGTAGCCGTACTTGGCCAGCACCTGCTCGTGAGAGAGCGCGTAGTGCTTGAAGTCGCGGCGGCCAGCGTAGACGCAGAAGTGGTCCATGCCGTTGTCGGGGAGACGCC
>CACXFF010000169.1 GCA_902766805.1 uncultured Coriobacteriaceae bacterium
AAGGTCGCCTTCGTCGCTGCTAAGCGGTTGGGCAATGCGGTATGGCGCAATCGCTGCAAACGGGTGCTGCGCGAGGCAGCACGTGAGTCGGGACTGCCCGACGCCGAGCACGACATTATTCTCTTCGCGACACATGCTACGCATGACGCGCATCCTTCCGAGGTCGCCGAGGCGATCTCGCAACTCAGGCGGCGCGCCGAACGCAGGTGCGGACGTCAAGCATGAGAAGCATCCTGCTAGGTTTGGTTCGCCTCTACCAACGCTACCTTTCCCCCCTCCTCGGCCCCCATTGCATCTATACGCCCACATGCTCGCAGTACGCGGTGGAAGCCATCCAGAAGTACGGGGCGTGTAAGGGCAGTTGGCTCGCGTTCAAACGCATTCTGCGTTGCCACCCTCTCCATGAGGGCGGATACGACCCCGTTCCCTAACGTCCACACGGAGGAACTATGTGGGATTGGTTTATCAATTTTTTGGTGTGGGTCCTGGAGACCTTCGCCAGCTGGTTTGGTGACTACGGCATCGCCATCATCGTGATGACCGTCATCTTCCGTCTGTTGCTCACGCCGCTCACCTTGAAGCAACTCAAGTCGTCTGCGCGCATGCAGGTGCTCCAGCCCAAGATGCAGGAGATCCAGGAGCGCTACGCCGACGACCCCGAGCGCCTCAACGAGGAGATGCGTCGTTTCCAGGCCGAGAACAACTTCAACCCGCTGGGCGGCTGCCTGCCCATGCTGTTGCAGTGGCCTATCTTCTTCGCGCTGTTCGGTGCCCTGCGCTCTATTTCCGAGGCGCACCCCGATGCGGGCTTCCTCAACATCATGCCGTCGATCGCCCAGTCTGCCGCGGGCGCGCTGGCTGAGTGGGGCTTCCAGGGCGCGCTGGTCTACATCCTGTTCGACCTGCTCTTCGGCGCGATGATCGTGGTGCCCATGCTCCTGCAGTCCCAGGGCCAGTCCGATCAGCAGCGCAACCAGAGCCTCATCATGGCCCTCGTCATGGGCGGCATGATGATCTGGATGGGCTGGAACATCGCCGGCGGCGTCCTGCTCTACTACAACACCTCGTCGCTGTGGGGTGTCATCCAGCAGCAGCTCATCACCAAGCGCATCGTGGCCGCTGCCAAGGCCGAGGAGGAGGCGCGTCTCGCCGGCGCCCCGGTCAAGGTGGACGTCGTGCGCAAGGAGAAGTCCGCGCGTCCGCGCAAGAAGCGCTAGTAGCTGCCGCGCGATACTGAATCCGTAAGAGATGGGGGCGAGACTTGTCTCGCCCCCATGTGGAATAACGGGACAGTGGGGTAGCATACAGGTTGCACAGAACACACCTTTTCCTTCACCGATACCGGTCTTCACAAGGAGGCTTTTCATGGACGATCAGACCGTACAGGACGCGCCGGAACAGCAGGCCGCTGCGCCCAAGCAGGACTACGAGCTCATCGCGCGCCACTATGAGGACGCGGGCGTGTTGAGCGACGCCGAACTCGACACCGTTGCCGATGTCGCCGTGCGCCAGCTGCGCGCCATCCTCAAGTGCTTTGGCGAGGAAGGAGCGTCCATCGACGAGTTCGAGGGTGACGAGGGAGAGCTCATCCTTGACGTCTCCGAGGGCAATCTGGCGGTGCTGATTGGTCGTCACGGCTCCACGCTCGACGCCGTGCAGCTGCTGGTGTCGTCGCTCACGACCAAAGAGTTGGGCTTCCACTACCCGGTGGTTGTGGACATCGAGGGCTACAAGGATCGCCGCAAGCAGAAACTCGCCTCCATGGCCCGCAGCGCTGCCGCCCGTGCCAAGCGCCAGCACACGCCCGTGCGCCTCGCTCCCATGAACGCCTACGAGCGCCGTCTGGTGCACCTTGCGCTCTCCAAGGACGATTCGGTGGAGACTCACTCCGAGGGTGAGGACCCTCGCCGCTGTGTGGTCATCACGGCGCGCTAAGTCCTGTCGTATAGCATGTTGTGAGGGCCGGGGTCACTCCCGGCCCTCTTTTTTGGCGCATTGCTGCCAAAAGTTCCCGAAGCGGGGATTTTTGGCAGGGGAGCAGGGCAGTCGTGGCGGAGTCATTTCTTGTCTGACCCTTGCCCTATACTCTTCCTACCAGATTGGAGGTCTCACCGTGACGTACCGAGAACAGCTCGCCCACGAGCTTGCCGCCTATGACATCCAGCTCACCGACCAGCAGCTCGCGTTGCTCCTGCGGCACCTGGAGCTGGTGATTGACAAGAACAAGGTTCTCAACCTCACACGTATCGACACGCCCGAGTCGGGCATCACCCGGCACGTGGTGGATTCCCTGCTCCTGCTCCCTGCGTTCCGGCAGACGCGGGGTGCCTTCCTGGACTTGGGCACGGGCGCTGGCTTTCCGGGCGTTCCGTTGGCCATCGCGAGTGACCGCAGCGGCGTGCTGTGTGACTCGGTCAAGAAGAAGGTCGTCGCGCTCGATGAGTTCATCCAGGAGTTGGGCCTCTCGGAGCTGCTTTCGACGTCTTCGGAGCGTGCAGAGACCCTGGCGGCCTCGCACAAGGGACAGTTCGGCTGCGTGGTGGCCCGCGCCGTGGCGAGCCTGCCCGTGCTGCTGGAGTACGCGACGCCGCTCCTGCGCAGGCACGGCCGCGTGATCCTCACCAAAGGCAAGCTGAGCGATGAGGAGCGCGCGCAGGGCGCTGCCGCTGCCCGGCTGTGCGGGCTGAAGCTCGTGGACGTGTGCGAGCTGGAACTACCGAGGGATGAGGGACACCGGGAGATTGTGGTCTACGAGAAGGTCGCTCCCGCCAAGCTCAAGCTGCCCCGTGCGGTGGGCAAGGCCAAAAAGGAGCCTTTGGGTGCGCCTCGCGGTGCCTAGGCTTGGAGCCAAGAGCTGCCTGCGTACCCGAGGGTGCGGCGGATGTTTCACGTGAAACATCCCCAGGCTTTCGCTAGAGTACTGTAGGTTCGGCACCCAACTATTCGCCAAACGTCGTAAGGGAGCCCGTATGGGATATCGAGATCGTCAGCGCAAGAGGGTGGAAGAGGGCTGCAAGGTCCTGGCCATCATTAACCAAAAGGGCGGCGTCGGGAAATCCACCACAGCCATCAACCTCGCCGCAGCGCTTGCCGATGACGGCTACAAAGTGCTCGTAATCGACTTCGACCCGCAGGGGAACACCACGAGCGGCTTCGGGGTCGAGAAGGAGACCTTGGACAACTGCATCTACGACGCCCTCATGCAGGACTATCCCGTGAGTGACCTGGTCACCGAGACGGTCGTGCCGGGCGCCTATGTCATTCCTTCCACCATCCAACTCGCCGGTGCCGAAATCGAACTCGTGTCGCAGATGGCGCGCGAGGCGGTCCTGAAGGAGATCGTGGATCCGCTGCGCGAGGACTTCGACTACATTTTCATCGACTGTCCGCCTTCGCTGGGCCTGTTGACCATCAATGCCCTCGTGGCGACGGACGGTCTGTTCATCCCCATCCAGTGTGAGTTCTACGCGCTGGAAGGCGTGACCAAGCTCTTGGAGTCCATGAAGATGGTCAAGGCTCGCCTGAACCGCGGCCTGTACGTCTATGGCGTGCTGATGACCATGTACGACGGCCGCACCACGCTCTCCAAGCAGGTGGTGGAAGAGGTCGAGCGCTACTTTGGCGACACGATGTTCCGGACGGTCATCCCGCGCAGCGTCAAGGTGTCCGAGGCACCGAGCCATGGCGAGCCGGTCACGCTCTACGAGCCGAACAACAAGGGCGCGTTGGCGTATCGGGACCTTGCCAAGGAGGTGGAGGAGCGTGGCTAAGAAGGGTGGCCTGGGCAGGGGCCTGGGCTCGTTGCTCGGAGAGGCGGTGGCCGAGGCCGGCAGCGCGCCGGACACGCTGCTGCCCCTGGACGTCATCGAGCGCAACCCGCACCAGCCCCGCCACGAGTTCGACGAGGCTGCACTGCAGGAGCTCGCGGATTCCATCGCCGCTCACGGCATCCTGCAACCCATCCTGGTGCGGGCCAAAGGCGACGGCTATGAGATCGTGGCCGGCGAGCGACGCTATCAGGCGGCCCGCCGCGCTGGTCTCACCGAGGTGCCGGTTCTCGTGCGCGAGGTGAGCGACGAGGAGAGCTTCCAGCTGGCGCTCGTGGAGAATCTCCAACGTGCCGACCTCAACCCCATCGAAGAGGCCTTGGGCTATCGCACCCTGCTGCAGGAGCAGGGCCTGACCCAGGCCGAGCTGGCCAAGATTGTTTCCAAGTCGCGTTCGGCGGTCACCAACACGCTGCGCCTCTTGGACCTTCCCCCTGCGGTCCAGGAGCTCATGGCCGAAGGCAAGCTGAGCGC
>CACXFF010000170.1 GCA_902766805.1 uncultured Coriobacteriaceae bacterium
GGGCACCCAGGTGGCCGAGGGCATCGAGCTGCTGGGCGGCGCCACCGACGAGTGGGGCATCGAGCTGCCCGCCGACTACAAGGTCACGCTCAGGGCCTACAACAACGTCGGCTTTGGCGCCACGAGCGGCGTTGAGGAGGCCGTCGAGGAGGACGAGGACGAGCTCGAGGCTCAGGGCGATTACGACCAGATCAAGAAGGTCAAGAAGGCCATGCAGGTCGTCAAGCACCTCTCCACGGCGCTGAACCTCGCCTCCAGTGTCTTGTTCGGCTTCGCGGCCGGCGGCCCCGTGGGCGCCATCATCAGCGCCCTCGCTGGCGTGTTCGGCATCCTCGCCGAGGCGCTCGCCCCCAAGGGCTTCACCGAGCAGGACGCCTTCGACGAGCTGGTGACGCTCGACTCCCAGCTCAACGGCATCTCCTCCCAGATCGGCGACATCAACAGCGCCCTGGACGCCCTGAGCGCCGACGTGGACTACAAGACGAGGCTCGTCGAGCTCAAGGACTACGTGGACCGCGCCAACGCCTACGCGCCGTGGATCGCCGAGTTCAAGGCGGCGGTCAAGGACGCGCCCGACCGCCAGACCTTCGACATGGCGAAGGACGACTACAAGTCCTCCAAGACGGGCATGGCCATGAGGAGGCTCTACGGCCGCACCTCCTACCAGGACGAGCTGACGGGCAAGGGCGAGACCGCCTACGGCATCGCCGTGCGCCTGGCCGACATGATCGTCGGCAACGCCGGGCAGCAGAGCATCGTGCAGAGCTTCTTCGACATCACCGCCCACCAGGTCAACTGGGAGCCCGAGGCCTACTACCAGCGCAACCTGTTCATCGCCTACGTGGGCGGGGCCTTCTTCAACGCGTACGCCGCGGCCAACAACGAGCTCAATTGGCAGCTGAAGGCGGAGACCGACCCGATCGAGAGGAAGGTCATCGAGAACAACATCAGGACGCTCGCCAAGAGGCTGGGCGCCGTCAACCAGCTCATCGGCCAGGTCGACAACGCCAAGTTCGAGGTCGTCGGCGACGGCGCGCTGCTCGCCGGCACCAAGGACCGCCCCGACGGCAAGGTCCTGTGCACCGTCAACGGCAGGCTCTACCAGAGGACCAAAGGCGCCACCAAGCACAGCTACCAGGCCTTTGACGGCTGGGACTTTATGACCGGCCCGAAGTTCACGACCGTCGAGTACTACACGAGCGACAACCCCGCCCTGCGCCCCGCGCTCATCGACTCGACGTCGTCGGAGTTCAAGAACTGCTTCGAGAAGCTGTTCAAGGACCGCGACGAGGACACTGAGAACGGCTACAGCAACCCCTCGACCATGAGCGGCTCCGACCTGGAGACCATGGCCAGGCGCCAGGCCTACGTGCGCACACTGCCCGGCTTCGAGGGCGCGACCAGCATCTACGGCGAGCTCATCGCGGTGGGCCTGTTCCCGGAGAACCACGGCAAGGTCTCCTCGGACAGCGGCCTGAAGAACGCGGACGGCGTCAGGAGCGACTGCGTCAACATCAGCTGGAAGACGGACGCCCAGTACACCTACGCGCTGACCGGCAGCACTACCCTGACGGGCAAGTCCGACGCGGCGAGCGTCAGCCACGTGCGCGTCTACAGTGCCGAGATGTACGACATGGTGAACAACAGGTCCCTGGGCAAGCAGGTCCTGTTCAAGTACGACCTGCACTACAGCTCGGGCAAGGCCCGCTGGGTCCTCGACCTGGACGTCACCACCCCGATGGTGTTCAACTAGGCCCCTGGCCACGGGGCCGGCGCCCAGCGCGCCGACGCACGACGGCCGCCGTCCGGAACGCTTCCGGGCGGCGGCCTCTTTGTGCGGGTGGCGAACTTGTACCAGGTACATCTTCGCCACCTGTCCCTGCATCCGTCCCGCGGGGGTTCCAGAGCGTCACGCCGTTCTCGCGGCCCGCGGGGCCGGGCGCGGCTATGGTAGTACAGAGGATCCAGAGGCCGAGACACGGAACGGCCGACCCCACGAAAGGAGACCGACATGAAGCACACGGTCACGCGGCGCATCGCGACC
>CACXFF010000171.1 GCA_902766805.1 uncultured Coriobacteriaceae bacterium
GACCAAAAACCACTGCTGCCTGCCCGCCGACAGCTTCTTCCCCGACCTGGACGCCCTGCCCTGTTGGCACGTCGCCGAGCGTCAGGGAGCGGGCGAGACCCCCGAAGGCATTACCTATGAGTTCTTGCGCTACGAGCAGGAGTAGGAACCGCACACGAGGTTGAAGCGGCCCTTGAGTAGTCTGTCACCGAAATGTGACAACAACTCATGTAATCATCACCTATCATGGCTTGGTCCTTTGTATTCTAGGAGCTTCCATGAACGATTTCGTGTTCCATAATCCCTGCAAGGTCTACTTTGGCGAAGGCCACCTGGGCAAGATGGGCCCCGAGGCCGCGCGCCTGGGCGGTCGCGCGCTCGTGGTGTACGGCGGCGGCTCGGTCAAGCGCAGTGGGCTGTTCGACAGCATCGCCGCAAGCCTTGCCAAAGCGGGCGTGACCGTCTACGAGCTGGGCGACGTAGAGCCCAACCCCAAGGTTACCAGCGTGCGCGAAGGCCTCGCCATCGTACGCCGCCGCAACGTGGACGTGATCGTGGCCGTGGGCGGCGGTTCGGTCATCGACGCAGCCAAGGCCATCGCCGTGGGCGCGTTCTATTCGGGCGACCCGTGGGACCTCGTGCTGGACAGCTCAAAGATCATCGCCTCCCTGCCCCTCATCGCCGTCCCCACGCTCGCCGCCACGGGCTCCGAAATGGACAACTGCGCGGTGATCTCCAACCCCGACACGGGCGAGAAGCTGGGCTTTGCCAGCAAGCTCATGGTCCCGACCGTGGCGTTCCTACAGCCGTCGCTCACCACGACCGTGCCTGCGTTCCAGACGGCGGCCGGCAGCGCGGACATCTTCAGCCACCTGTGCGAGGTGTATTTCTCGCGCGACCGCGACCTCACGATGCTCGACCGCGAGGCAGAGGGGCTCATGCGCACGGTCGTGGAGTTCGGGCCGCGCGCCCTGCGCCGTCCGCGCGACCTCAACGCCCGCGCCAACCTCATGTGGGCTGCCACCTGGGCCATCAACGGCTACCTGGACGGCGGCAAGACGCAGGCCTGGAGCTGCCACGCCATGGAGCACGAGCTCTCGGCCTTCTATGACGTCACGCACGGGGCTGGCTTGGCCGTCCTCACCCCCGCATGGATGGAGTTCTGCCTGAAGTGCGCCGAGCAGTGGGACAAGTCTGACGACGTGTCGCTCGAGCACGAGGCGCTGGTCGTGCTGGACAAGCTCTACGCCTTTGGCGTCAACGTCTGGGGCATCGACCCCTCCCTGCCCAAGGCCAAGGTCGCGAGCAAGGCCATCAAGGCCACGCGTCGCTGGCTCTTCAAGGAGCTGCGCCTGCCTTCCGCGCTGCGTGACCTCGGAATCGAGAAGTCCAGCCTCGCCGACATGGCACACGCCGCCGTCATGCACAAGGGCGGCCTGATCAACGGCTTCGTGCCCCTGTCCGAGCGCGACGTGAAGAAGATCTACAAGAGCTGCTGGTAATCCCGCCCGTTGGCACATCTCTCTCTTAGACAAGTCTGCCACCCTCAACCCGTACTAGAGGGTGGCAGACTTGTCTTGGAGAGAAATGTGCCGAGCTCGGCTTAGGCGGGGAAGAGCTCGCGCAGGGCGGTGGCCAAGCCGTCCTCCCCCACGGGCGGGCACACCCTGTCGGCAGCCTGAAGCACGACGTCCTCGCCGTTGGCCATGGCCACCCCCGTGCCGCAGTAGTCGATCATCTCGAGGTCGTTGGTGCCGTCACCAAAGGCATAAGCGTCCTCGCGCGTGAGGCCCAGGTGCTCGAGCGCGATGGCGATGCCCTTGGCTTTCGACATCACAGACGGGTAGACCTCGAAGGTCCCCGTGCCGCCGTGGCCGTCACAGTTCACGCGTTGGCCCGTGTGCTGTTTGAGCAGCTCCGCGACGCGGGCGCGCTCGGGGATGGCGACGCCGCACTCTATCTTGATCGTGCGCTCCATGACGTCGGCGAGGTCATAGTCGAAGCTGAAGTCGAACTCCCTGCCGCCAGCGAAGAAGTCGAGCAGCCACTGGTTGGTCCGGGGCATGTAGATGTGGTGCGCGGTCACGAACATGTGCTCGTAGCCCAGCTCTTCCAGGCGCTCGTGCACGTCGCGCACCAGCTCCACGCCCATGCGCTCCTCGTGGATGGGCTCACCGCCCAACTCCACCAGCCCACCGTTGATGAGCACCGCGCCGTCGAAGTCCACGCAACGGATCTCGGGCGTGAGCATCATAGGCGGCCTGCCGCTCGCGATGAAGAGCCGGTGGCCCTGCGCCTGCACGCGCTTCAGCTCCGCCCGCACGGGCTCGGATACGGTCTTCACGCCGTTGTAGCTGTCGATGAGGGTGCCATCGATGTCGAAGAACAGGGCCGCCACGCGTAACTCCTTTGAAAGACTGGGGACAAACCATGCTAGCTTAGCGGTTTGTGGCCCCATGGCCGCGCAGGTGACCGAGCTGCGCAAAACCGACGGATTGCCCGTACCAAGCTGCGCCCGCGCGCGTGTGCCACGTGAGAGAATGGCCTCGAAACTTTGACGGACAGGAAGGACGAGGCCCATGGAACATGCCAACCTCCCCTATCGCGTGATCGCCGCCAAGTGCATCTACTGTGGCAACTGCGCACGCAACTGCCCTTTAGGCTGCATCACGCTTGAGCGCGGGAGCGCGCATATCGACGCAGAGCGCTGCGTGCGCTGCGGAGAGTGCGTGCAGGCCTGCTTCGCCGAGGCGATCGTCCGCGGCGCGTAGATACGCTTTGCGCCCATTCGTGCGAGCTGCGCTTGTTCCGCCGATGCCTCGCCCGTGCCTGACATGCAGAAACGCCGGCGCCCCCTCCGCACGTGGCGAAGGGGGCGCCAAGGTCACTCAGCCATCGAGCGCCGTGGGCGTCTAGCCCCTACGCTCGTCAATCTCCTCGCAAATGGCCGCGATGAAGTCATCGAGCTCCCACGGCGTGGTCTCGTTGGAACGGTCACGCACCGAGATGTTGCCGGCTTCCTTCTCCTTCTCGCCCAAGATGAGCATGTAGGGCACGCGGTCGATGGAACGCGCCTCACGGATCTTGTAGCCGATCTTTTCGTCGCGCTCGTCGACCTTGACGCGCACGCCCGCGGCGCGCAGCTGGGCGCCGACCTCGAGCGCGTAGTCGCGCGTCTTCTCGGAGACGGGCAGGACCTTGACCTGGCAGGGGCTCAGCCAGGTGGGGAACTTGCCCGCGTACTGCTCGGTGAGCATGCCAATGAAGCGCTCGAAGCTGCCGAAGCCCGCACGGTGGATCATGATGGGCTGCTGCTTGGAGCCATCGGCCGCGGTGTACTCCAGCTGGAAGTTGTGCGGGAGCTGGAAGTCGAGCTGGATGGTGCCACACTGCCAGGTGCGGCCCAGGCAGTCCTGCAGGTGGAAGTCGATCTTCGGGCCGTAGAACGCGCCGTCGCCCTCGTTCACGATGTAGTCCACGCCCATGGAGTCCAGCGCTTCCTTCAGGCCCGCCTCTGCGCGCTCCCAATCCTCGTCCGAACCCATGGAGTCGGCGGGACGGGTGGAGAGCTCCACGTGGTACGGGAAGCCAAACTGCTCGTAGTAGGCCGTGATGAGATGGGCCGTGTCGGTCACCTGCTCGGTGATCTGGTCGGGGGTCACGAACAGGTGGGCGTCATCCTGCGTGAACGAGCGCACACGGAACAGGCCGTGCAGGGCGCCGCGCATCTCGTGACGGTGGTCGTGACCGGCCTCGGCCAGCTTCAGCGGCAGGTCGCGGTAACTGCGCGGACGGCTCTTGTACACCAGGCAGGCGCCAGGGCAGTTCATCGGCTTGACGGCGAAGTCCTCGTCGTCGATGAGGGTGGTGTACATGTTGGCCTTGTAGTGGTCCCAGTGGCCGGAGGTCTCCCAGAGCTTGCGGGAGAGGATGATCGGCGTGGTGATCTCGTCGTAGCCATAGGTCGCCTGCATCTCACGCCAGTAGTCCATGAGGGCGTTCTTCAGGCGCATGCCGTTGGGCAGCCAGAACGGGAAGCCCGGACCCTCGTCGGCGAACATGAAGAGCTCCATCTCCTGGCCGATCTTGCGGTGGTCGCGC
>CACXFF010000172.1 GCA_902766805.1 uncultured Coriobacteriaceae bacterium
CCTATGATACTCTCGCGTGCGACGGAGCTGCCATCTGATGCCAAAAAACAACAACTCTTTGCGCGGGAGGTACCGAGCGCGCAGCGCATGACTGCCGATCACACCTACTTTTCCACCCGCTCTCGCGCAACGGAAAAGACCACATCATGTTGGTTGTGCAGCCCTGGATATTGTCCATGTCCCACGGGCCGCCCGGTGGACGATGTTGGCGCCAAACGTTCCGGTTCCGCGAGAGCCAAAGGGGCGGGCAAGTGCTATCTGGGATTATGCTGCCCGCTGCTCAGCCTGGCCGACAAACAGGAGCGCTTGGCGCCAACATCGTCCACCGAGCGGCCCGTGGGACATGGACAGCGGTCGGGGAGGCGGCGAGAGACGGGGGCGGGGGACGGGGAGGACAGCGGGCGCATGCGCTTGTGGTCTCGCGCGCACTTGGAGTAAAATGCATAGCCCAAGTCTGGTTCGACGCGTTCTGGCCGCGGCCGTGACGCCCGAAGGAGGAGCAATGTTCGTTGACGAAGAGACGCTCGGAGGCCTCTTGGTGATGATGGGCGGCATGGCCACGGCTCTCATGGTGCTGACCCTTGTCTTCACTGTCTTGCTGATCATCGCCCACTGGAAGATGTTCACCAAAGCGGGTGAGAAGGGCTGGAAGTCCCTCATTCCCATCTACAGCGACTACATTCTGTACAAGCTGACCTGGTCGCCCGGGGCGTTCTGGCTCTTCGTCGTGATCAGCGTGCTAACTGCCGTGTTCGGCGCGTTGAGCGGCACTTTCGTCATCTCCTCCGGCGGCGAAGTGGTCGCTACGGGCACCGGCAACACCGTCTTCTCCATCCTCACGCTCGTCACGAGCGCTATCGCCTGCATCATCCACATCATGCTGCAGGTCAAGATTGCGGTCGCGTACGACCGTGGCACGGGCACCGCGCTCGGACTGATCTTCCTGCCCAACATCTTCTCGCTGTACTTGGGCTTTGGCTCGGCGCAGTACATTGGGCCGGAGCCGAAGTAAGGCGGCCCCTACACTGACTGGGAACGGCGGACCTGAGGGCCCGCCGTTTTTTTGTGCGCGCAGGGCGGTGTTCGCCGGCCAACGAGCCCGTCGGATCCGTGCGTCGGCCCCGCGCGTTGGGCACGTCCGCGCGCGCCAGGCTTGGCGGCGGGAATAGATTGCACTCGACGCGGGGCCGGAGGTGGCCAACTGGGCTTTTGCGGGCGGACGGCCATCGAGTGCAAAGTAGCTAAAATACACAGTTTGCACTCGATGGCGCCGACGCGGAGAAAGCCCAGTTGAGCGGCGAGGGAAGCCCGTCGAGTGCAAACTATTTGCGGCCGGCCCGATCCATCCGCCCGGGCAGACCGTTGGGAGACGTGAGCGCGGACCTGCCATGTTCAGGCCCGGGCAGACCGTTGGGAGACGTGAGCGTAGGCAGCGGCCGCCCTTTGGGTAAGGTACTGCGATATGAGGGGCATGCGCCTCCCCTCAGCTGCTTTCCGCCGAACGCATGGCGCAGAAGGAGGCCAAGCTATGTCTTACGCACACAAGGCCATCGCAGCGGCCCTGACGGCGGCGCTCGGCGCCGGCTCACTTGTCGCGTGCGGTGCTTCGGGCAACCAGCCCGCGTCGACCGCCGCTGCCACCACGACTGCTGCCACCACGGCCCCCGCCACGTCGGCGCAGACCCATGGGGGTGTGGCCAACCCGTTCGTTCCGTGCTCCGACGCCACCGAGGTGGGCAAGCTTGCGGGGTTCAGTGTGACCTTCCCCGAGGGCGTCTCGGGCTATCCGCAGCGCGAGTTCTCCGCGATCGAGGGCCAGCTGGCCCAAGCCATGTACACCGACGACGCGGGCAAGCGCGTGCTCGTGCGCAAGGGCGCCGGCACGGAGGACGTGAGCGGCGACTACAACGAGTACGCCAGCTCGACCACGGTCGACGCGGCCAACGGTGCCACCGTCACGCTCAAGGGCGACGGCCAGCTCGTCTACGTGGCGACTTGGGTGCAGGACGGCCACGCGTTCGCCATCGACGCCGACGCCGGCCTGGACCAGGGGACGATCGTCAACCTGGTGCTCCAGACGATGTAAGCGGCCTAGCTGCGGCTTTGCTGGCGAACGCTCTGTCACGGGACCTCTGCGGCAGGGCGTTCGCCCATCGTGTCCGCAGTCGGGGCAGGGCGTGCGTCGTCGCTCTCGCGGAGGCGTCCGGGCGCGCGTGTCTCCCTATTGTGAACCGCCTGTTTCGTTAACCCACAAATTCCTAGTAGCGCGGGTGTATATAGCGCGCATTGGGGTACCATGCAGTCATTCTGGGTTCCGTGTCGCCCTCGGCGGCTGCCAAAGACGGGAGACACGGACGGCTATGAGCGCTTGGCTGGGACGTTGTCGCAGCTTGGCACATATGGAGAAGAAAGAGAGGTTCTGCCATGAACACGATCGAGCAGTTCAACCTGAACCGTCGTCAGTTTGCCGGCCTGGGCCTGGGCAGCATCGCCGCTCTGGGCCTGGCTGCGTGCGGTGGCGGTCAGGGCTCCAGCGCGGCTACCACGGCTGCCGCTACCACGGCCGCTGCCACCTCCGAGCCCGTGAAGCTCGAGGACGAGCAGGAAGCCCCCGAGGTCGACGCCAAGCAGTTCGACGCGATCGTCGCCACGGTCACGCCGGCCGACGCCGCGACCATCGAGGCCAGCGCGTGGGCCAAGGCGATCAAGGACGCCGGCAAGCTGCGCGTGGGTGGCGTGAAGACGTCCACCTTCTTCAGCCTGCTGAACGAGGAGGACGGCCGCGAGCGCGGTTTCGACGCGGGCCTGTTCCAGATGCTCACCCGCTACATCCTGGGCGACGAGACCAAGTACGAGCTCACCCAGGTGACCTCGGACACCCGTGAGTCCGTCCTGACCAACGGCCAGGTGGACTGCGTCTTCGCCACCTACTCCATCCTGCCCGAGCGCCAGAAGCTCATCGATTTCGCTGGTCCGTACTACACCTCCCAGCAGTCGATCCTGGTGAAGAAGGACAACGACAGCATCAAGAGCGTCGCCGACCTCGCCGACAAGAACGTCGCCGTCCAGTCCGGCTCCTCCGGTCCCTCCATCATGGAGGAGGAGCAGCCCAAGGCCAAGCTGCAGGAGTTTTCCACGGACGAAGAGGCCCGTTCCGCCCTGGAGCAGGGCCGCGTGGACGCCTACGTCATCGACAACGCCATGCAGATGGGCGCCGTGGCGCGCAACCCCTCCAAGTACAAGATCGTCGGCGAGCCCTTTGGCCCCACCGACCCGTACGGCATCGGCCTGCCCAAGGGCGCCGAGGGTGCCGTGGACTTCGTGAACGCCTTCCTGAAGAAGCTCGAGGACGAAGGCGCCTGGGAGAGCCTGTGGCACGTCTGCATCGGCGCCCGCACCAACCAGGAGAAGGCTCCTCAGCCGCCCGCGATCGGTGCCTAAGGATAGATTCCCAGCTACCTGGGCTATCCTAGACAGGGGATGAACGACCGTCGCGAGGGGTCGTCGGCACGCACCGGCGGCCCCTCGCGACACAGAGGGCGGCTGTGACCCGCGGGGATGACGCGCGGGGGCGCAGCGTAACGTCGGCGCACGTTGGATAGGGGGGACGCATGAGCATCGCCGAAGTGCTCGAACAGTATGGCGACAAATACCTCGCTGCCATACTCACCACCTGGCAGATGACCGCGATCGGGTTCTCCGTGGCGTTCGTCTTGGCCATCCTCATCACGATCCTGCGCGTGTCCCCGATCAAGCCGCTGCGCTTGGTGGGCGACCTGTACGTGCAGATCTTCCGCAACATCCCCGGCGTCTCGCTGCTCATCATCTGCGTGTACGCCCTGCCCAACCTGGGTCTGCTCCTGGAGTACAAGACCTGCGTCATGGTCGCGGTCATCCTTTTGGCCTCGGCCTTTGGCAGCGAGAACTTCATGAGCGGCATCAACACCATCGGCGTGGGCCAGATCGAGGCCGCGCGCTCCATCGGGTTGAACTTCGGGCAGATCATCCGCCTGGTCGTCGTGCCGCAGGCGTTGCGCTCCGCGGTGCTGCCCATGACCAACCTGCTCATCGCCACGATGCTCACCACCGCCATCGGCTCGCAGGTGCCGCTCAATCCGCAGGAGCTCACGGGCCTGGTGAGCTATATCAACACCCGTTCCGTCGCCGGCATCCTGCCCTTCTTCATCTCGGCCTTCTGCTATGCGGGCACGGCCGTGGTCCTGGGCTTCATCGGCAACGCCATCGACAAGAAGGTGAGGATCCTGCGATGAGCGCACACGTCACCTCCATGCGCGACGCGCTCTACGAGGCCCCTGGCCCCAAGACGCGCCGCCTCACCATCATCCTCACGTCTATCTCGCTGCTGCTCGTGGCCATCGGCATCGGCTTGGTGGTCTGGCAGTTCTACCAGACAGGCCAGCTCGACGCCAAATACTGGGAATTCTTCCTGAAGCCGAGCACCTGGCGCTTCTTGGGCGAGGGCTTCCTGGGCACCGTGAAGGTCGCGCTCACCTCCGGTGCCATCGCGCTCGTCCTGGGCGTGCTGCTCATGCTGGGGCGTACGAGCGGCATCCGTCCGCTCGAGGTCGTCTCGCGCGTGATCATCGACTTCTTCCGCGGCGTGCCCTCGCTGTTGCTCATCTACTTCTTTTTCCTGGTCATTCCGCAGTACGGCATCAAGATGTCGTCGTTCTGGATGATCGCCCTGCCCGTGGCGTTCGCCGCGTCGGGCGTGCTGGCCGAGGTGTTTCGCGCCGGCGTGAATGCCGTGCCCAAAGGCCAGACCGAGGCCGCGCTCTCCATCGGCCTCACCAAAGGCAAGATCATGTTCAAGATCATCCTGCCCCAGGCGCTGCGCATCGTGATCCCGTCGCTCATCAGCCAGCTGGTCGTCGTGGTCAAGGACACGACCGTGGCCTACGTGGTGAGCTATCCCGACCTGCTGCAGAACGCGCGCGTGCTCATCACCAAATACGACGCGCTCGTGTCGGTCTATTTCGTGATCGCCATCATCTACATCCTGGTCAACTACGCCATCAACGAGCTGTCCATTTCGGTGTCGCGCCGCATGGGCCAGCCCATCATCAGCCGCACCTCCGAGAACCCGCTCTAACCGCAGGTTGGCGCCCTGCGCCTGTCCCGTCCTGCGCTCCGTATCGCCCCGCCGCGACCGCCGAAAGAAGGAACCATGCCCGAAGCCATCCCCACCATCGAGCTGCGCCACGTGGACAAGCACTACGGCGACCTGCACGTGCTCAAGGACATCAACCTCTCCATCCACAAGGGCGAGGTGGTGGTCGTCATCGGCCCGTCTGGCTCGGGCAAGTCCACGCTCTGCCGCACCATCAACCGCTTGGAGACCATCGACTCCGGCGAGATCCTCATCGAGGGCGAGCCGCTGCCCCAAGAGGGCAAGGACCTCGCGCGCATGCGTGCGGAGATCGGCATGGTGTTCCAGTCGTTCAACCTCTTCGCCCACAAGTCCATCTTGGACAACGTGACCCTCGGACCGCGTGAGGTACTGCACGTGAACAAGGCCGATGCCGAACGTGAGGCCATGGAGCTCCTGACGCGCGTGGGTGTGGCCGAGCAGGCGCACAAGGTGCCGGCGCAGCTCTCCGGTGGCCAACAGCAGCGCGTCGCCATCGCGCGCAGCTTGGCCATGCACCCCAAGGCCATGCTGTTCGACGAGCCGACCTCGGCGCTCGACCCCGAGATGATCAACGAGGTGCTCGACGTCATGGTGGAGCTCGCCGAGGCGGGCATGACGATGGTGGTCGTCACGCACGAGATGAATTTCGCCCGACGCGTGGCGCACCGCGTGGTCTTCATGGCCGACGGCGCCATCGTGGAGGAGAACACGCCCAACGAGTTCTTCGAGCACCCCCAGAGCGACCGTGCCCGCGACTTCCTGAACAGCATCAAGGGCCACTAGGCGTTGGGGCAGCTAGTAATTGGGGCCGGCGGGCACTTGTCCGCCGGCCCTTTGTTTGTGCGTCCTGGCAGGGCCACGTCGCTTGTTCGGGGACGGGGCGCCGCGGGCCACGGGGCATGTCCTCAGCGCAGCGCGTCGGAGGGCGTCGCGGTCTCGCGCGCTGGCGTGCGCTCGCCGCCGCGGGCCTGCTTGCTTGGCTAGGCCAAACAAGCAGGGGATCGTCTGCGCCTGCGGGATATGCCCCTTCCGGCCCCCGGCGCCCCTCGCCACCTGGTTCATCGCTACTGCTGCCTCGCCTGGGGCGGGTGTATCTACGGCCCTTGGTACCAAAAATTCCACGTCTTTTTGGTACCAACGCGAGGCTGGGGGAGGGCGCGGCGGCCACGTCGCCTGTTCGGGGACGGGGCGCCGCGGGCCCACGGTCCCTGGCGGTGAAAATAGTTTGCACTCGGCGCGGGTGCGGAGCCAGCCAACTGGTCTTTTGCGGGCAGATGGCCGTCGAGTGCAAAGTAGCTAAAATACA
>CACXFF010000173.1 GCA_902766805.1 uncultured Coriobacteriaceae bacterium
AGCACTTGAAGCCCATCTCGGCGAGCAGCGCGATGTCCTCGGGATAGGTGTGGTAGAAGTCGATGCCCTTGTGGTTGGGGTAGTACTTGCCCTCCACGACGCCGTCGGTGATCTCGCGCGGCACGCCGTTGGAGCCGCCGGTCATCACGTCGGACACGGACAGGCCGCGGCCGTCCAGGTCGTAGCCGCCCTCGAGCTGGTGCGCTGCCACCGCGCCGCCCCACAGGAAGTCCTTTGGTAGTGCCATGTCGTGCTCCTTTCGACGGAAAGCCCATGCAGGCGCCTGCTGGGCGCCCCCTGCCAAGCTCCATCATCGCCCGAACGGCAGGCGCGGGGCGTGACTTTGCCGTGGACGGTCGCAACGGGCAACAGCGTTTCGTGGCGCTGCGGTCGGATGGGGCGGCACGACAGTGCGGGGGCATCTGGCGTGACGGGCCGTGGGCGCCGTGGCATGTGGCGTGGGCGCGGGCCTACGAGCCGAGGACCTCGTTCATCGCGCCAGAGCGGAAGCCGACGAGGTCTAGGCTCACGTAGGCGAAACCCATGCCGCGCAGGCGTTCGGCGACCTGCGTGCGCAGCGCCGGCGCGGCCAGGCGGGCGATGTCGTCGGCGGGCAGCTCGATGCGGGCGAGCGTTCCGTCCTGCCCGTGCACGCGCACGCGCAGCTGCCCGAAGCCCAGCTCGTGCAGGTAGTCCTCGGCGGCCTCCACGCGCGCGAGCTTGGCCGCCGTGATGAGGTCGCCATAGGCGAAGCGCGAGGCCAGGCACGCGGCCGACGGCATGTCCCAGGTGGGCAGGCCAAGCTCGTGGGAGAGGGCGCGCACGTCGGCTTTGGCGAAGCCGCAGTCCTTGAGTGGGCTGGCCACCCCCAGCTCGGCCAACGCCCGCATGCCAGGACGGTAGTCGCCCGTGTCGTCCACGTTGGAGCCGTCCACGACCTGCGCGCAGCCGTGCTCGGCGGCCACGGCACCCAAGCGGCCGAAGACCTCACGCTTGCAGATGTAGCAGCGATCGGGTGGGTTCTGCGCATAGCCGGGTATCGTGAGCTCGTCGTAGGCCACCGTCACGTGCTCGATGCCCTCGCGCGCGCAGAACTCGTCTGCGGCGCCCAGCTCGCGGCGCGGCACGGCACGCAGCTGGGCGGTGACGGCGACCATGGCGTCGCCGAGGGTGTCATGGGCGACTTTGGCGAGCAGGGTGGAGTCCACGCCGCCAGAAAACGCCACGGCTACGCTGCCGTAGGCGCGCAGGGTGTCCTGGAGGGCTTGGTACTTGCGGGCGAGCTCGTCGGTCATGGGCGGTCCCTTCGTCCGGGGATACGTTCGTTGCTTACTGATGTGCAAGCATACCCGTTGTCGCCTGTGACATGCGGCGGAGTCCTCAGCGCGGCGCGGCGGAGCGGGTGGGAAGTGACCGTTAGCCGCCGTGCACAGCTGTGCCGCGGCCTCTTGCCGTACTCTAGGATTCGGATAAAGAGGGAAGGGGAGGCTCATGTTCAGTGCCGAGGCTGCGTTGCTGTCGTTTCTGCTGGGAATCGTCGGGGCCATCATCGGAGGCACGCAGACCTTCATCATGACGGGCGTCGCGGGGCTGTTCTTCTATGCGTTGCAGGCCGCCGGCGTGTCGAGCCCGTTCATCAGTGAGACGCTGCTCAACACGGTGTTCCTGCCGGCGATCATCTTCAACTCCGCCACGGTCGCATCGGCGGTCGCGGCCAAGCGCGGCTACGACATCAAGGGCTACGACGTCACGCACTCGCTGCTCTTCACCCATGACCCGTGGGTCATGCTGCTGGCGGGTCTGGGCGGCCTGGCGGGCTACCTGGTGTTCACCTTCGCGCGGGTGATCGGGATGCCGGCCGATCAGGGCTCGTTCTCGGTCATCACCATCGGCGTGCTCACGCGCCTGTTGCTGGGCAACGGCCACTGGAAGAACCACAACGCCACCGCCTACTACCGCGAGCAGGGCGTGCGCTACTGGGTCTTCCAGCTCATCAACGCGGTGGGCGTGTGCGGCGTGATGGCCATCGTGCTGTCCAAGGTGCCGCCCGAGTTCTACAACGTGGGCTTCTCCATCTCGGCCGCCATGCTGTTGCTGCACTCCTACGACCGTGAGGGCAAGACCTATCCCACCACGCACCACGAGACGCTCGTGGTGGGCTACGCGATGGCGGCCACCGGCGGCAACGTGGTGCTCTCCATAGTCTTCGGCATGATTGCCAACCTCATCTTCCTGCTCTTCGCACGCTACTTCAACGAGGACTGCGACACCCACATCGATCCGCCCGCCGTGGCGATCTTTGCCTGCTCACTCGTCCTGTTCACGCTGTTCTAGGAGCGGGTCGGCGAGAGCCTGTGAAGCGCCCGGCAGCCGCGAAGGCTGCCGGGCGCTTGCTGTAAGGGGCCTCGGGCACCGCGCCTAGAACAGCGTGCAAAAAAAGAGCGAGCTTTGCGCATGACAACCCATCGAGGGCACGACCGGCGCGCGACCGGCTAGCGTTTGCCGCCCTGTTTGTTGCGCTGGGCGCCCTTGCCCTTGTTATGCGCGGCCTGCGGCCCGCCGCCCTGCTTGTTGGCCTTGCCCTTCTGGGCTTTGACGTGCGAGCCGGCGCCCTGCTTCGGCGTACTGCCCTTGCGCGGGTCGGCGCCTTGCTTCGGCGCGTTGCTCTTGCGCGCGCTAGGCTTGTGGGTGTGGCCGCCCGCCTGAGGCTTGTGCCCCTTCCGGCCTTTCCCCTGGCCGTCACGCTGCCGCTGCCCCTTGCTTGTCCCCGCTGCCCCTTCCTCGCGCGGGCGTTCGGGTCGCACGAGGCACTGCGGGCCATAGCCGATGAGGTCGGTGCGGTGCGCGCGGCGCAGGGCCTCTACCACCAGGTCGTAGTTCTTGGGGTCGCGGTATTGGATGAGCGCACGCTGCATGGCTTTTTCGTGCGGGTCGACCGCGCAGTAAACGCGCTCCATGCTGCGCGGGTCGTAGCCGGTGTAGTAGATGCACGTGGAGACCGTGGACGGCGTGGGGTAGAAGTCCTGGACCTGTTCGGGGTTGTAGCCCATGTCGCGGCAGAACTCAGCCAGCTTGACGGCCTCGACCATGGTGGACCCCGGGTGGCTGCTCATGAGGTAGGGGACCACGTACTGCTCTTTGCCGCAAGCGGCCGACAGCCTCTCGAACTCTTTGCAGAAGCGCTGGTACACGTCGTTGGACGGCTTGCCCATCACGCGCAGGACCTCGTCGCAGACGTGTTCGGGCGCCAGCCGCAGCTGGCCGGACGTGTGGTGCTCGGCCAGTTCGCGGATGAAGCTGTGGTCCTTGTCCAGCAGCGCGTAGTCGAAGCGGATGCCGCTGCGCACAAAGACCTTCTTCACGCCGGGCAACGCGCGCAGCTTGCGCAGCAGGCGCACGTAGGACTTGTGCGTGACCGTGAGGTTCTTGCAGGGCGTGGGGGAGAGGCAGCGGCGGTTCACGCAGGCACCGGCGCGCTTCTGCTTCTGGCAGGCTGGCACGCGGAACTGCGCGGTGGGTCCGCCCACGTCGTGGATGTAGCCCTTGAAGTCGGGGTCGTGCGTCATGGCCTCGGCCTCGGCCAGGATCGACTCGTCGGAACGCGTCTGGATGATGCGCCCCTGGTGGAAGTTGAGCGCGCAGAACGAGCACTCGCCGAGGCAGCCACGGTTCGACGTGAGCGAGAACTTGATCTCCTCTATCGCGGGGATGCCGCCCGCCGCCTCGTAGCTGGGATGATAGGCGCGCGCATAGGGCAGCTCGTAGACCGCGTCGAACTCCTCGGTCGTGAGCGGCACGTCGGGTGGGTTCTGCACCACGTACACGCCGTGGGG
>CACXFF010000174.1 GCA_902766805.1 uncultured Coriobacteriaceae bacterium
CCATTACTCGTCGTCCACCTTGAGCACGGCGAGGAAGGCCTCCTGCGGCACGTCCACGCTACCGATGGCCTTCATGCGCTTCTTGCCCTCCTTCTGCTTCTCCAGCAGCTTGCGCTTGCGCGAGATGTCGCCACCGTAGCATTTGGCCAACACGTCCTTGCGGTGCGCCTTGACCGTGGAGCGCGCGATGATCTTGCCGCCGATGGCGCCTTGGATGGGCACCTCGAACTGCTGGCGCGGGATGATCTCCTTCAGCTTGTCGCACAGACCGCGGGCCAACGGGTAGGCTTTGTCCTTGTGCACGATGAAGGACAGCGCGTCCACCTCTTCGCTCGCCAGCAGGATGTCCAGCTTGACCAGAGCGGAGGGACGGTAGTCGTCGAACTCGTAATCCAGGCTCGCGTAGCCTTTGGTACGGCTCTTGAGCTGGTCGAAGTAATCCAAGATGAGCTCGGCCAACGGGATGGACCAGGTCATCTCCACCGACTTCTCGGACAGATAGACCGAGTTCAAATACTCGCCGCGGTGCTCAATGGTGAGGTCCATCACGGCGCCTTGGTATTGGGGCGGCACGATCACGCGCGCCTTGAGGTAGGGCTCCTCGATGCGCTCGATGCGCTCCACACGCGGCAGGTCCTGCGGGCTCGTGACCTCGAGCATCTCGCCGTCCGTGGTGTAGACGTGGTAGTCCACGCTCGGGCTCGTGGCGATGAGGTCCAGGTCGAACTCACGCTCCAGGCGTTCCTTGACGACCTCCATGTGCAGCAGGCCCAAAAAGCCCACGCGGAAGCCGAAGCCCAACGCGACGCTCGTCTCGGGCTGCCACACGAGCGACGGGTCGTTGACCTTGAGCTTCTCCAGGGCGTCACGCAGGTTCTCGTACTGCTTGTTGTCGATGGGGAACAGGCCCGTGTAGACCATGGGTTTGGCCTCCTGGTAGCCCGGACAGGGCTCGGCGCAGGGCCGCGCGGCGAAGGTGATGGTATCGCCCGTCTTCACGATGCCTGGGTCCTTCAGACCCGTGACCAGGTAGCCAACCTCGCCCATGCCCAGCTGGGGCAGCGAGGTCTCCAGCGGACGCTTGACGCCCACGTCGTCGCAGAGGAAGTCCACACCTTGGGCCATCAGGCGCAGCGAGTCGCCGCGCTTGACCGAGCCGTCGAACACGCGAATCGTGGCCACCACGCCGCGGAACTGGTCGAAGTAGCTGTCCAGGATCAGGGCTTTGAGCGGGGCGGACGCGTCGCCTTGGGGCGGACGCACCAAGTAGACGATCGACTCGAGCAGGTCGTGGATGCCCTCGCCGGTCTTGCCGCTCACGCACACGGCGTCGTCGGCGGGGATGGCCAACGCGTCCTCTATCTCCTCCCGCACTCGGTCGGGCTCGGCCGAGGGCAGGTCGATCTTGTTGATGGCGGGCACGATGTCCAGGTCGGCGTTCATCGCGAGCATGGCATTGGAGACGGTCTGCGCCTCCACGCCCTGGGTCGCGTCCACCACGAGCACCGCGCCCTCGCAAGCAGCCAAGCTGCGCGAGACCTCATACGTGAAGTCCACGTGGCCGGGGGTGTCGATGAGGTTGAACTGGTAGCGCTGCCCGTCCTCTGCGTCGTACTCCACGCGCACGGCATTGCTCTTGATGGTGATGCCGCGCTCGCGCTCGATGTCCATGGAGTCGAGCATCTGCGATTCCAGGTCGCGCTCTTCCACCGTGTGGGTGAGCTCAAGGATGCGGTCCGAAATCGTGGATTTGCCGTGGTCGATGTGGGCCACGATAGAGAAGTTGCGGATGAGCGACGTGTCGACCTGTGCCAAGGCGATACCCCTTTGCGCGTGCCGGCGCCCGCCCTGTCGGGAGGCGCGATGGGTTAACCGTACTAGCATAGCCGAACGCGCTGGTTTGGGTGACCGCGGCGCGGCCTCGGGCGCTCGAGCTCACGTCCTGGTCACGTCGTTGCCTGGGACGGGCGGTACGGAACGCGGCCCAACGTCGCTGGTGCGGAGAGGTGGCGGTACGGGCCCAGGCCGCTGGCGCGGGGAGGTGGCTGTACGGGCCCACGCTACCGGCTCGGAGACAAGCCGGCTGCCAGCATCAGAACCTCGCCGCTCGCTATGGCCATGCTGTTCCCGCGGGGACGGGCCGGCGTGGGCCACGGGGCATGTCCTCGGACCGATGGTTGTGCTCGGGCTCCCGGCC
>CACXFF010000175.1 GCA_902766805.1 uncultured Coriobacteriaceae bacterium
AGCAGGGCCACGACCTCGAGCACGTCATCGGAGAGGTCTTGGCTTTCGGCCAAAATCACGAAGTCCAGCTGGCCGATCTGCTGGTAGGGGCCTTTGCCGGCGAAGGCCAGGTCCACGAGGCGCTGCAGGTCGCCGAAGTCCTCGCTGGCGACGTTGATGGGGCCGCGCAGCTTGGGCGCGGCGACCTGCGGGTTGCGCAGCGACGCGCGCAACGACTCGCGGGCGAGTGACTCGGCACGTTGTCTGTTGCGTGAAGTATCCATGGCGGCCATGGTAGCAGATTGGCAGTGCGCACATGCCGCCGACCGCTGCCGTTGTCCGACCGCTGCGCGTGCTGGCAGCTGCGGATGCGGCCACTGTGCGTCCGGAGGCGGTCGGTGTCGCGTGCGGTCCAAACCGTTTGCACGCAGGAAACGAGCGCTTGCTATGCTAGCGGCGAACTGTCGTAACGCAGCGAGGGAGGACGCATGTCCCAGACGTTCCAACAACTCAGCACCGACGAGCTCCAGGCCCAGCTCAGCGACCTGCGCGCGCAGGCCGATGCGATCCGCGCGCGCGGCTTGGCGCTCACGATGGCGCGCGGCAACCCCAGCCCCGAGCAGCTCGAGCTCTCCAAGCCCCTGCTCGACGTGCTCAGCAGCTCCTCCGATCTCGTGACCGAAGGCATCGACGCCGGCAACTATGGCGCGCCCGATGGCCTGCCTGCCGCACGCCGCCTCATGGCGGACATCCTGGGCGTGGATCCTGCCAACCTGGTGGTCGGCGGCTCGTCGTCGCTGGAGATCATGAACGACGTCCTCAACCACTGTTGGATCCACGGCGTGTGCGGCCACACGCCTTGGTCGCAGCAGGGCACGGTCAAGTTCCTCTGCCCCTGCCCGGGCTACGACCGCCACTTCCGTGCCACCGAGTACCTGGGCATGGTCAACGTAGCGATTGACATGACGCCCACGGGCCCCGACATGGACCAAGTGCGCGAGCTGGTGGAGAACGACCCGCAGGTCAAGGGCATCTGGATCGTGCCCAAGTACGCCAACCCCACTGGCGTCACGCTCTCGGACGACACGGTGCGCGCGTTGGCCCGACTGCGCCCCGCCGCGCCCGACTTCCGCATCTTCTACGACAACGCGTACGTGGTCCACGACCTCGGCGACGAGCCCGACGAGCTGCTGAACATCTTCGACGCGCTGGCCGAGGCGGACGCACCGAGCCTGGTCTACGAGTTCGCGAGCACGGCCAAGGTCACGTTCCCGGGCTCGGGCATCGCCTGCGTCACGGCGAGCCCCGCAGACATGGCCGACCTGCGCGCCTCCATCGCCGTACAGCGCGTGTGTGCCAACAAGCTCGTGCAGCTCGCCCACGTGCGCTTCTTGCCTGATGCGGCCGCCGTTCGTGCCCACATGGCCCGGCACGCCGCTGTGGTGCGCCCGCGTTTCGAGCTCGTGGAGCGCAAGCTCTCGGAAGGCTTGGGCGACACGGGCTTGGCCACCTGGACCCACCCGCGAGGAGGGTATTTCGTGTGCTTCTACGGTCCGGAAGGCAGCGCCAAGGCGATCGTGGCCCTGTGCGCGGAGCTGGGCGTGACCCTCACGCCGGCCGGCGCGCCCTTCCCGGGCGGCAACGACCCGCACGACGCGGTCATCCGCATCGCCCCGACCTTCCCGAGCCTGGAGGACCTGGGCGCCGCCTGTGACGTGTTGGTGTTGGCGACACGCATCGTCGCCGCCGAGCAGGAGCTCGCCCGCCGCGCCTAAGCCCCGATGGCACATCTCTAGGTCAAGCCTGCCACCCTCAACCTGTACTCGAGGGTGGCAGGCTTGTCATAGGGAGGAATGTGCGACCTTTGTTCGTGGCAAATCTGTGCGGCCGTGCAGTTTGGCATTCGTGTGGTTAATATAGAACCTTGCGCGCGCGTTCTGCGCGTACCGAACACGAGAGAGGTTCGCATGGCGGAGAACAACAACAAGAAGAAAAACGGGCGCGGCCCGCTCATGACGATAGCGGTGGCCGTGTTTTCCATCATGATGGTGGTCGCCATGCTGCTGCCGTCGCTGTCGCTGATCTTTGGCGGCACCCAGAAGGACCAGACGCCCAAAACCGTGGCCGAGGCCGACGCCCAGTACCAGCCGCAGGCAGACGAGCTGAACAAAAAGCTCGAGGCCAACGACAAGGACCTCGACGCGCTCTCCACCCTGGGGTTCACGTACTATGCGTGGGCCGGCCAGGTGGAGCAGCTCAGCTACTCGTCGATCTCGACGGGCAGCGAGGACGCCACGACCGCCTTGGCCGACAACCAGGCCCACGCGCAGGAGCTGTACCGCAACGCCCGCGACACCTTTGACCGCTACCTGGCCATCCAGGACGACGCACGCGTGCACGAGGCCCGCATCATGTGCTCGTACTACCTGAACGAGGACGGCGCCGTCGACGAGATGGCCGCCTATGCCGAGCAGAGCGGGAGCGCCACAGCCTGGGCCGACCTGGGCATGATGCGTATGGGCGCCGGGGAATCCGAGCTGGCCAAGGAGGCCTTCAACAAGGCCGTCGAAGCCGATCCGAACGACGCCCAGGGCGCCAAGAGCTACGCCGAGCAGTACCTGAGCTACCTGCAGCAGCTCGAGGACCTCCAGAAGCAGGCCGAGACCGCGGCTGCTGCGACCACCGCCGCTGCGACCACTGCCGCCACCAGCGCGACGAGCGCCGATGCGGCAAGCACTACCACCACCGAGGGGGAGAGCGCGAGCAAGTAGCGCCCCCGCGTCCCGAAGGGAACCCCATGAACCTCATTGTGACCAGCACTGCCAAAGACCGGGACATCGTGCTCATCGTGAAGGGCGAGGTGGACGTCTCGTGCGCCGACGTCCTGCGCGACGCGGTCAGCGCGGCGTTTGCCGAGCAGCCCGACCGCCTGTGCGTGGACCTGTCCGAGGTGCCCTACATCGATTCCACGGGCATCGGCGTGCTCGTGGGCGCGGCCAACCGCGCCGCCGAAGAGCAGCGTGCCTTTGCCGTGCTCAACCCCCAGCGCAACGTCGTGCGCGTCCTCGCCCTGTTGGGCGTGCAGGATCAGCTCAACGTGATCCAGAGCGCCTAAGTTCCACTCCAGAGGAAGGACCAGCCCGTGTTTGGCATAGGAGAGACCGAGCTCGTCATCATCATCGTCTTTGCGTTCCTGCTGTTCGGGCCGGAACGGCTGCCTGGCATGGGGCGCACCGTCGGCCGCGCCATCAGGCAGTTCCGCAACGCGCAGGACAACCTGACCAAGGTCGTGCAGGCCGAGGTGGCGCCCGTGTCCGACGCGGCGTCTGACCCCGCCGCCGTGGCGCGCGCTGCCAAGGCCACGCTCACCGGCGAGGACCTGGAGGCCGCGGCGGAGGCCGAGCGCCAGGCCAAGCAGGAGCGCCTGGAGGCCGAGACCCACAAGGAGACCTTCGCCGAGCGCCGCGCGCGCCTGGCGGCCGAACGCGAGGCCGCGCAGGCCGAGGCCGCTGCCCAGGCACAGGCCAAGGCTCCGGCCGAGGCTGACGCGCAGCCCGCGGCGCCCGCACCCGAGCCCGCGGCGCAGCCCGAGCCGGCTCCCGAGCCCACGCCTGCGGCGCCCGCAGCGCGCGCCACGTCGGCGTCTGCCCTCTATGGCCTGGCCACCCCGCTGGCCAGTGAGGTCGAGACGCAGGAGGCGGAGGAGTCCGCGACTGAGGGCGCGCCCGCAGAGTCCGCAGTTGCCGAGGAGCCCAAGGAAGAGGCTGCCCCCGCGCCGAACTCGGCCGCCGCGCTCTATGGTCTGGCACCCGCGCCCGCAGCTGAGCCCGCGCCCGCTCCTGCTCCCGAGCCAATGCCCGCCTCAGAATCGGAACCCGAGCCTGAACCTGCTGCTCCCGCGCCGAACTCGGCCGCCGCACTCTATGGCTTGGCGCCGCAGTCCGCGCCGCAGGTAGCCCCCGAGCCCGCCCCCGAGCCCGAGCCGCAGCCCGAGCCTGCTGCTCCCGCGCCGAACTCGGCTGCCGCGCTCTACAACCTCGCGCCCGCCGCGGCGCAGCCCCAGACCCCGACCACCGGAGAGGAGGACGGGGACGCACCCCAGGCCTAACGGCCCGGAGCCCCAACTGCCATGCCCGTCGGTCCCGCCCGCATGCCCTTGCTCGACCACCTGGGAGAGCTTCGCCGGCGCCTCATGATCGTGGTGGTGTCGCTCTTCGTAGCGGCCATCGTGCTGTATTTCGCGACGCCCACGCTCATCGACATCTTCATCGACCCCATCCGCTCGTTCCTCCCGGAAGGCGAGCTGTACCTCACCACCGCCCTCGGCGGCTTCTCCATCCGCTTCCGCGTGGCGCTCTTCTTCGCCGCCATCGTGTGTTCGCCCATCATCATCTGGGAGATCATGGGCTTCTTCCTGCCGGCGCTCACTGACAAGGAGCGCAAATGGGTGGTGCCCACGGTCGCGGCGCTCGTGGCGCTGTTCTTCCTGGGCATGCTCTTTGCCTGGCTCTTCATCCAGCGCCCGGCCTTCCAGTGGATGACTGGCGAGAGCAAGGCCTTCGGCAACATCCTGCCCGACGCCGAGAGCTACCTGGGCATCATGATGGGCCTGGAGTTGGGCTTTGGCGTGGCCTTCGAGCTGCCGCTGATCGTGTTCTACCTCACGATCCTGCACATCGTGCCCTATGCGACCTTCCGCCAGTCCTGGCGCGCGATCTACGTGGGCATCCTGGTCTTTGCGGCGATGGTCACCCCCGACGCCAGCCCTGTGACCATGGCGTTCATGTACGCCGCGCTCATGATGCTCTACGAGGCGTCGCTGCTCGTGGCGCGGCAGGTGATCGTGGCGCGCGAGGGCCGTGCGGCCCTCAAGTGGACCCGCGCGGACTACGAGGCCGCCAAGGAAGCGGCCGACGCGTAGTCGGGTCCCTCGTCGGACGCAACGGCGCACACCAGACACGACGTGCGCGGGCGGTCAGGCCCGTGCTCCATACGCGGCCCCCACGGGCCGCGTAGCTAGCGAAAGGGTATCGCATGGTACTCGTGGTAACCGAGAAGAACGATGCGGCCACGCAGATCGCGCGGCTGCTCTGTGACGTGGGCCGTCCCCAACAGGACAAGGTCTACGACACGCCCATCTATCGCTTCACGCACGACGGCGACGATTGGGTGACCATCGGCCTGCGCGGCCACATCATGGCCCCCGACTTCCCGCCTGCGCTCAGGTTCGATCCCGAGCAGGGTTGGTACGCGCTCACCGACGACGGCGAGGTCCTGACTGCCGACCTGCCCGACGGGCTGCCCCGCCCGCCCTACGACAGCAAGCGCAAGCCCTACCTCGCCGACGGCATCGACATCAAGGGTTGGAAGGTCCCGTCGCTGCCCTATCTGGTGTGGGCTCCCATCGAGAAGCTCCCCGCCGAGAAGGGCATCATCCGCGCGCTCAAGAACCTCGCCAAAAAGGCCGACGCCATCATCATCGGCACGGACTTTGACCGCGAGGGTGAGCTCATCGGCTCGGATGCCCTGCGCCAGATGCGCGAGGTGGCCCCGGACACGCCCGTGAGCCGTGCCCGTTACTCGGCCTTCACCAAAGGCGAGATCGACCACGCGTTCAGCAACCTCGTCGAGCTCGACCAGGACTTGGCCGACGCCGGCGAGTCGCGCCAGTACATCGACCTCATCTGGGGCGCCGTGCTCACGCGCTACCTCACGATGGCCAAGTTTGGCGGCTTTGGCAACGTGCGCTCGGCCGGCCGCGTCCAGACGCCCACGCTGGCACTGGTCGTGGAGCGCGAGCGTGAGCGCATGGCGTTCGTACCCGAGGACTATTGGGTGATCAACGGCGAGGGAGCGCACGCTGGCGAGAGCTTCAAGCTCGCCCATGCCACCGCGCGCTTCAAAGACGAGCAGTTGGCCAACGAGGCCTTTGGCCGCCTGGCAGCCACGGGCACGCGCCTGCCGGCCAAGGACGGCGCCCGCTACCCGCAGCTCGTGAGCGACGCGGGCCCCGGCATCGTCCGCAGCGTCGAGCGCAAGAGCCGCACCGTGCGTCCTCCTGCGCCGTTCAACACCACCTCGCTGCAGACCGCCGCGGCCGCCGAGGGCATCTCCCCGGCGCGCGCGATGCGCCTGGCCGAGAGCCTGTACATGGACGGCCTGATCTCCTACCCGCGCGTGGACAACACCGTCTACCCGCGCAGCCTGGACCTGAAGGCCGTGGTGCGCGAGGTCTCGCGCGTGCCGCAGTACCGTCCGGTCTGCGAGCAGCTCTTGGCGCAGCCCAAGCTCACGGCCACGCGCGGCAAGCAGGAGACCACCGACCACCCGCCCATCTACCCCACGGCGCCCGCCGACCCGGACAAGCTGCAGCCCGCGGCTTGGAAGCTCTACAACCTCATCGCGCGGCGTTTCCTGGCCACCCTCATGGGCCCCGCCGAGGTGGAGTCCACCAAGGTGAGCATCGAATGCGCCGGCGAGACGCTGGTGGCCAGTGGCAGTGTGCTCGTGCGTCCGGGCTTCCGCGAGATCTACCCCTTCGGCCTGAAGCGCGACGAGCTGCTGCCCGCGTTGCAGGAGGGCGACGAGGTGGATCTGCCGCGCCTGCAGCTCGAGGCCAAGCAGACCGAGCCGCCCGCCCGCTACAGCCAGGGCCGCCTCATCCAGGAGATGGAGCGCCTGGGCCTGGGCACCAAGTCCACGCGCGCGAGCATCATCGAGCGCCTCTACGCGGTCAAGTACCTCAAGAACGATCCCATCGAGCCGTCCCAGCTGGGCATGGCCATCATCGACGCGCTGCACACCTACGCGCCGCACGTGACCACGCCCGAGATGACCGCCCTGCTCGAGCAGGACATGACCGCCGTCTCCGAGGGCAAGGACACGCAGGCCAAGGTCGTGGACCACTCGCGCGCCCTGCTCGCGGGCATGTTGGACGCACTCATCGAGCACAAGGACGACCTGGGCGATGCCATCTCGGACGCCGTCACGGCCGACGCGCGCGTGGGCGCCTGTCCCAAATGCGGCCATGACCTGGTCATGAAGGCGTCAGCCAAGACCCGCGGGTCGTTCGTGGGCTGCATGGCCTGGCCCGACTGCGACGTGACCTACCCGGTGCCCACGGGCCGCATCGAGCCGCTGGAAGGCGAGGCGGCCGTGTGTCCGCACTGCGGCGCCCCGCGCGTCAAGGTGCATCCGTTCCGCGCCAAGGCCTACGAGGTCTGCGTGAACCCGGCCTGCGAGACCAACCGCGAGCCCGACGTGGTGGTGGGCAGCTGCAAGGCCTGCGCCGAGAACGGCGTGCAGGCCAAGCTCATCGCCCACAAGTCCGAGCGCACAGGCAAGCGCTTCATCCGCTGCGAGAACTACGACAGCTGCGGCACCAGCTACCCGCTGCCCCAGCGCGGTGCGCTCAAGGCGACGGGGGAGACCTGCGAGCACTGCGGCAGCCCGTTGGTGGAGGTCACCACGACGCGCGGTCCTTGGCGCCTCTGCGTGAACATGGACTGCCCTGGCAAGGAAAAGAAGCCCGCCCGTGGCCGATCCACGGCTGCGGCGCGCGGACGCTCGACGGGCAAAGCCGCTGGCGCGAGCGCGGGCAAGGCGACCGGACGCAAGACCGCGGCCAAGTCGACGGCCAAGTCGGGTGCCAAGTCGACGGCCAAAACGACCGCCAAGAAGGGCACGCGCAAGGCTTCGGCCAGCAAAAAGGACGCATAAGGGGGAGCAGGTGACGGGCAAGGACCAGGCGCCTGCCGTGCGTGGCGGGCTTTTCGTGACACTGGAGGGCTGCGACGGCTGCGGCAAGACCACGCAGCTGGGTCTGCTGCAGGGCGCGCTCGTCCGTGAGGGCTATGACGTGCTCTGCCTGCGCGAGCCTGGCGGCACGCCCATCTCCGAGGCCATCCGGGCACTGCTGCTGGACCCCGCCCACGCCGAGATGGCCCCCGAGTGCGAGCTGCTGCTCTTC
This sequence comes from uncultured Coriobacteriaceae bacterium, assembly GCA_902766805.1. Lineage (GTDB taxonomy): Bacteria > Actinomycetota > Coriobacteriia > Coriobacteriales > Atopobiaceae > CACXFF01. The sequence goes on from CACXFF010000175.1 coordinate 7,949, forward strand.
GAGGCCTCGCGCGCGCAGCTGGTGCGTGAGCGCATCGAGCCCGCACTCGCTGCCGGCCAGGTGGTGCTCTGCGACCGCTTCTACGACTCGACCACGGCCTACCAGATGGCGGCGCGCGGCTTGGACGCCGAGCAGGTGCACCGCGCCAACGAGCTGGGCAGCTGCGGGGTCACTCCAGACCTCACGCTGGTATTGGACCTGGACCCGGGCGTGGCGCTCGCGCGCGCGACCGGCTCTGGGGCCGACCGCATGGAAGGGGAGGGGACGGCCTTCCAGGCCAAGGTGCGTGCCGCCTTCCTGGACCTGGCCGAGCGCGAACCGCAGCGCGTGCGTTTGGTGGACGCGGACGTCGCGCCCGCGCAGGTGCATGAGCGCGTGCTGGGCCTCGTCCATGCCGCATTGGCGTCCTGCGTGACGGAAGGGCTGCGCCCGTGAGCGCCGCCAAGCACAGGTACCCCGCGCTCATCGAGGAGCTGCCGGTCCAGCCGCGCCTGCGCGCGCAGCTGGGCGACGCGCTCGCGCAGGGACGCGTGGCCCACGCCTACCTCTTCGTTGGCGCGCCGGGCTCGGGCAAGACCAAGGCCGCCCAGGCCCTGGCGGGCGCCCTGGTGTGTCCGCAGGGAGGCTGCGGCAGCTGTGACGAGTGCATCCGCGTGAAGCACCGCACCCATCCCGACGTGCACCGTTACGCTCCGGGCAGCGCCACGGGCTACCTGGTGGACCAGGTGCGCGCGATCATCGACGACGTCGCCCTCGCCCCGGTGCGTGGCACGCGCAAGGTCTACGTGCTCGAACGTGCCGAGCAGCTCTCGGCGTCATCAGCCAACGCCCTGCTCAAGACCCTGGAGGAGCCGCCTGCGTCGTGCACCTTCATCCTTTTGGCGTCCACCGCCGACGCGGTGCTGCCCACCATCCGCTCGCGCTGCCAGGTGCTCAGCTTCGAGCTGCTCTCCGCCGACGCGGCCGAGCACGCGGTGACCCAGGCGACCGGAGCGAGCCCGGAGGACGCCCGCGTGGCGCTCGCGCTCACGGGCAGTCCCGAACGCGCGGCGGAGTACCTGCGCAGCAAGGCCCGCCAGGACGTGCGCCGCCGTGTGGTGCAGGCCCTCTCCGAGCTCTCCCGCATGGACGAGTGGGAGGTGCTGGTCGCCGCCCGCGAACTGGCCGAGGCGGTGCGCGTTCCGTTGGAGGACGTCAAGGCGGCCCAGGAGGCGCTGGCCGAGCAGAACTCCGACTTCCTCACTCCCGCCGCGCTCAAGGAGCTGGAGGCACGCAACAAGCGCGAGCTGTCCGCACGCGAGCGTTCGGGTATGATGGAGGCCATCGCGTCTGCAGAATCACTCCTGCGTGACGTACTCGTGCGCTGCGAAGGCGCAGGCCAGCTCGTCAATGCCGACGTCTCCCACGTCGTGGGCCGCCTGGCGAGCTCCCTCGACAGCACCCAGGTGCTCCGTGCCCTCGACGCCTGCTCCCAGGCCGCCGACGATCTCGCGCACAACGTTTCTCCCCAGCTGACCCTCGAGGTCTGGCTGCTCAACATCAAGGAGGCATACGCATGCCCTGCGTAGTACCTGTCAAGTTCGCTTATGCGGCGCGCGACCTGTGGTTTGACGCGTTTGACCTGGACATCGTGACCGGCGACCACGTGGTGTGCGCCACCGAGCGCGGCACGGAGATAGGACTCGTCACCCAAGACCCGTTCACCGTGACCGACGCCGAGGTGCGCGCGCGGTCGGAGCGGGGCCTCAAGCCCGTCCTGCGCGTCGCCGACGATGACGACCTGGACGAGGCCGAGGAGCTCGCCGCCATGGGCGAAGACGCCCTGCCGGTCTTCCGCCGTCTGGTGAGCGCCTCTGGGCTCGACATCAAGCCCGTGGCCGTGGAGTACCTCTTTGGCCGGGAAAAAGTCGTGTGCTATTTCGCCGCCGAGGAGCGCGTGGACTTCCGTCAGCTGGTGCGCGACCTGTCGCGTGAGCTGCACGAGCGCATCGACATGCGCCAGATCGGCGTGCGCGAGGAGGCCGCCCTGCGCGGCGGCTTCGCCCACTGCGGGCAGGAGCTGTGCTGCGCGCGCTTTGGCCAGCAGTTCGAGCCGGTGTCCATCCGCATGGCCAAAGAGCAGGACCTCCCGCTCAACTCGACGAAGATCTCCGGCGTGTGCGGCCGTCTCATGTGCTGCCTGCGCTACGAGTTCGAGGCCTACCGCGACTTCAAGAGCCGCGCGCCGAAGAAAAACGCCGTGATCCAGACGCCTCTGGGTACGGCGAAGATCGTGGAGTATGACACGCCCAAAGAGCAGCTGGCGCTGCGCTTGGAGAACGGCAAGACCGTGCGCGTGCCGCTTTCGGGCATGGAGACCTCCGAGGCCGCCGTGCGCAAGAGCGAGGAGCTGCACTGCCCCTGCCGCCCCGACACGGTGCCGCGCTCCACGCTCGACCAGCTCACCGCCACTGACATCCAGATGATGCTTGCCGAGCTGGACCGCAAGAACGGCGTGGTGCCGCGCGAATCCGACCCGTCGGACATCTTCGAGGACGTCGCGCGCGCCACGAGCCGGCGCAAGCGTCGTCGTGCCGCCGCCGAGCAGACCGCGGAGCAGGCGAGCAGTGCCGCCGCAGAGGACGTCACGCCTACCAAGCGCCGTCGTCGTCGTGGTGCGGGAGCCGCCGCCGAGGCCGCGCCTGTCGCCGAGGATCAGCCCACGACAAGCACCCGGCGCCGCCGTCACCACCGCAGCGCCGAGGCCACGCAGGACGTGGAAGCCTCCCAGGCCCAGGAGACGTCGCCGTCCGGAAGCGAAGGCCGCGGCCCGTCGGACCGTCCCAAGAAGGGCATGCAGCCCCGCCGGCGCCGCAAGCCCGGCGATGGTCAGGGCGCGCACGCGGCGCCTGCACCCGCGAGCGAGACGCCCAAAGACGTCACGATCGACGGCGAGGCCGCGCCCAAGAAGCGCCGTCGCCGCCGCAAGCCCAAAGGTGACGGAGAGGTGACGAAGGCGCCGGTCGCCCAAGGAAAGACCGCTCATGCCCCGGCACACATGGCGCCGGCTCCGCGCGCGGGCTCCGATGCCGCCACGGAAGCGGAGGGTGCGCCCAAGCGCCGGCGCCGTCGGCGGGGCGGCCGCGGTCGTGGGCACGGTGGCGCGGGCCAGGGAGACGGTTCCGCTCCCGCTCCGACGGACGCATAGACTTTGATTCACCATGATTCGGGCGCCTCGGCCATTCGGTCGGGGCGCCCTTGTAAGCATGGGATTCTTCGTGCGCGGTTGGGGGGCAGTTTGGGCGGGGATTTGTTGGATTCGATGGGTTCCCGAGCGATGTATGCCGCCTCGTTTGCAGTAGACTAGAGAACGCATGTATATGCGTCATGGGACAATTGCAGCGCGGAAGGACCACCCCATGCCCTTTGATTCGAACGATGGGTTCCCCCACATCGAGCGCGGGCAAGCTTACGACAGCTCTGCTCAGGACAAAAAGCCGAGCCACGCGGCTTCTTCGTGGGACGAACTCCAGGACACGGACGAGCAAGACGATAGCCCCGTGTTCGCTTCAGCGGGCTCGTCGAGTGTGATTCCGGTGCAGCCGGTGATTCCTGGCTCGCGCAGCTACGGACGTTCCTCGCGCGTCGCCGAGGCCTTGCACGAGCGTCTGGCGCGCGTGCGCAATAGCGTGGAGCGGCGCATCCCCAGTGTGGACGCCGTCGATTCCGTCCCTGCCAAATCCGTGCGCGTGGAGGCGGCCTCGCTCGCCCCCGAGCCCGCCGACGAGCCCGAGCCGCAGCCTGAGCCCGCGGTGAGTGAGCCGGCGCACCAGTTCGTCGCCGACACGGCTCCCGAGCCCGAGCCGCTGCCCGAGATCGACCCCGACACCGAGACCACGGCCGTCTCTGAGCCCGTGCCCGAGTTCGAACCGCTGCATGACGCCGCGCCCGAGCCTGTGCACGCTTCGGCGTACGTGCCCGATCCCGCCCATGTGCCCGATCCCTCCTACACGCCCGAGCCTGCGTACGTGCCCGAGCCGGCGTACGTGCCCGAGCCCGCGTCCCCCCCCG
>CACXFF010000176.1 GCA_902766805.1 uncultured Coriobacteriaceae bacterium
CACGGGGGAGCGACGTTGGGCGCCCCGTGGCTCACGCCGCCCCGTCCCCGTCCAAGCCAAGTGGCCAAGGCAGGAGGCAAGGGGGGGGAGCGACGTTGGGTGCCCCGTGGCTCACTCCGCCCCGTCCCGCGCGGGCTACGCGGCCAAGCCAGGAGGCACGGGGGAGCGACGTTGGGCGCCCCGTGGCTCACGCCGCCCCGTCCCCGTCCAAGCCAAGTGGCCAAGGCAGGGAACGCAGGCGGTCGGCAATCAAACCAAGCGACGTTTTCCCTGCGACAGTCCTGCCCGACCGCACGGCTTGGGCTATACTCGCCTCACTCGACCGGACGTTGGCTCCGGTCGCTGCGCACAAGGGCGCCGACATCCACCGCGCGCCGATTATCTGGCTGCTTGGCAGCATGGCTTGGCCGTTGCGTCACTACCCGTTCGGCTTCGACGCATCGGCAGGCAACACGGTTTTTTCTTCCGCACGCACAACCCAGCAGAAGCCCCGCCGTCTTTCGTTGAGAGACGGCGCCACGTCCCTATCCCTCGTCCCCGCAAAGGAGGCCATGATGAGCATTCTCTTCGGCTATGAATCCGCCCTCACCATCTACCGATGGATGCGCTGTCCCGATCGGTATCCGCTGTCATACGTCGACGTCTGCACCATGCAGTCCGCAAAGGCCGCGCTCGAGGGCACGCGTTGGGCCAGCTGGGACCCGCTCGTCAAGCCCGCACAGCTCATCGTGGGTCCCAGCTCTGACATACGGCGCTCTGCCCTCAGCTGCGGCCATGCATGGGGCTCTCGTCGCGCGATCTGGCCCGCACGGAGCCTGGGCAACGACGCGTTCGTCTGCGACGCGCCTTGGGTCTTCCTCCAGATGGCTCAGCACATCGCTGGTCCAGATCTGGTCTTTGCGGGATGCGAGCTGCTGAGCTCCTACGCGCTCTGCACACAAGGCGTGTTGCAACGACCGAAGTTGGCCTCGAGGCACGAAACGCGAGGGTTCCTTGCGGGGTGCACTGGATATCGTAGCGTGAACAAGGCAATTTCCGCATTGGGCTATACGCTCGAGAACGCACGCTCCCCTATGGAGATCGCCTTGGCGCTGTGCCTTACACTGCCCCCGAGGATGGGGGGCTTTGGCTTACCCAAACCCGAGCTTAACCAGGCCATCGAGCTCAGTCAGCGGGGCCGCGCCATCATCGGGCTCGACGTCCTCACCCCCGACCTGTATTGGCCGAAACACCACCTGGCCGGAGAATATGACAGCGACGAACACCATCTGTTGGAAAGCGACATTGCACGCGACTCTCGGCGACGGTTGGCACTCGAGGCGAGTGGCATTGACGTGATCAGCATCACCAACGAGCAGATGCGTTCGCCCCATGACATGGACGCCATCGCGGGTGAGCTTGCGCACAGGATGAGGTATCGCATGCGCTACGTAGGCGCAGAAGGCGAGAAGAGGCGCGGCGAGCTCCAGCGGCGACTTCGCGAGATCGCCTGCCATCCTGAGCTGCTGGCCTAGGCAACGGAGAACCACGCGGGTCGTCAACGAAGCGGGTTCTTGGCCACGCGGTCGTCAACGAAGCGGGTTCTTGTCCAGGTGGGGCGCCCAATGGGATAAAAACCCGCCTCATTGACGAGTGCTCAAAAATACGCTCCAAGAAAGCGCAGGTACAGGACCTGTCGTTTTTCCAACTCGTCAACGAAGGGCTTTTTTGGCCAAGCAGGTCGTCAATGAAGCGGGTTCTTATCCAATCGGGCACTCCTTCTGGCCAAAAACCCGCTTCGTTGACGAGCTGGCTGACTGCGATTGCCACCGGGCGACCGAACAAAGCGCAGCGCCAACAAAAAAGCGCCCCCGAAGGGGCGCCTCTCGTCAAAGTGTCGAGCGTCAGCACACGCCGCAAAGAAACGAGTTACTCAGCCTGAGCAGCCGCCAGCTTGTTGACCATGGCCTGCACGCCGCTCTTGCGCTGCGCAGCCTGGTTCTTGTGGATGACGCCCTTGGAGGCAGCCTTGTCCAGCTTGCGGTTGGCCTTGCGAGCAGCAAGCTCGGCGGCCTCGAGGTCGCCGGCCTCGCAGGCCTCGCGGACACGACGCACGAGGGTCTTGAGCTCAGAGCGATACGCCCTGTTGCGCTGACGCGCCTTCTCGGCGGTGATGATGCGCTTCTTCTGAGACTTGATGTTAGCCACGAACAGTTCCTTTCAGTACAAAATCTCGTGAAACCCCTATAGCCGAGACACGGTTTGAGGTCAGCGCCGCTTAGTGTAGCAAAAAACCCGCCGCGCAATACGACAAAAGTAAAGGAACACAGCAACGTCAAGGCAAACGTCCACACGACGCCAGCCCGAGCCCGTGCGACGCCGAGCCTCTGCCCGACGCCGCACGGACCGGCCTTAGTGGACCACCACCGGCGTGCCGACCTCCACCTGACTGTACAGCCACTCGGCCGCCGGCCCCGGGAGGTTCACGCAGCCGTGGCTGCCGTTGTAGTAGCGGATGCCGCCGCCGTAGCTGGCAGGATCGTCTCCACGCCAGCCACTCGCGTCATGCAGCCCATAGCCCCCGTAGAAGGGCATCCAGAACGACACGGGGCTCTCGTAGTCGGGCTTGCCGTCCTTGTTCTCGTCATCGCCGACCAGGACGGTGTCCGTCTGCTTCGAGTAGATGGAGAAGGTGCCGATGACGGTGGGGTGCGAGGGCGAACCCGTGACCGCACGCGAGTCCCAGATGGGCACGCCGCCGTCGAAGAGCCACACGTGCTGTTCGGCAATGTCGACTTCCACGTAGCGCCCCTCCATCTTGGGCTCGATGGGCTGGGCCTCCTGCTTCATGGCGAAGGAGCGCTCGGTCACCGTGCCCGACGAGACGTCGTTGGTGAGCTGCTGGTATTCCGCCTCCTCGTCGGTGATCCAGCCGTAGACGCCACCGCCCACGATGTAGTGCTCGGCGCCGTCGGCACAGGTCACCGTGCCACCGACAAACGCGGTGTCGTACTTCTCGCCCATGGCCCTGATCCAGGTCCATGCGCCCTCGCCGTTGTAGACGGGAACGAAGGAGACGTTCGTGTCTACGAGCTCGCCCGTCTCGCCATAGACCGGGTCGTCGTGACGCTCGATGCTCACCCACTGCGATATGAGCCCCGCGTCCAAGAGCTCGGCGCCCGCGATGCCGTCGATGTCGTAGGTGATGGAGGTCGAGAGCCACAGGTTGGCCGTGTTCACGGCGCTCACCAGCGACTCGTAGTCCGAACCAATCCGCGGATGCTCGTAGACGGCGCGCTCGACGACGTCGAAGGTCACGTCATCGACGGCACCCTTCGTCTGTCCGCCGAAGCGCGCGTTGATGTCGTCACGTATGGCCTGTGCGATCGGGGCCGACTGCGCGCGCCCGCCAAGCACCTCGGGATGGATTGTGTAGCTGCGGCCATCGGCTGCCAGCTCGGGATAGGCGTCCTGCGGCGCGGGACGTCCCTCCTCCGCCACGCAGGGCAGCTGCGCTACGAAGGCTTCGACAGCCGCGTCGTCATAGGTCACGGTCTCGTGCAGGTCGCGGTCGTTCTGGCCCACGCCAAAGAGCGCGTGCGCCGGCCATGCCCACACCTGCTGATCGGCAAGGCACCTGCCATAGTCGAGCGACTGGACGCTCATGCCCAAGTCCTGTGCCGTGACCGTCCAAGTCTCAGGCCCTTCGCTGACGGTGAAGCGCCAGTGCTGCGCAGCGGCACGCTCGCTCGCCTCGTCGGCGGACAGCATCGACACGTCATGTCCGTTGAGGAAGGTCTGGGGATAGAAGTGGCCTGAGTAGTAGACGATGCCCGCCACCCATGCCGCCACGAGCACGACGGCGGCGGCTATGACGCCATACCACCAATGGAATCGTACGTTGCCCTTCATGAACAATGACCACCCACTCTTAACTTTCTTGTCCTAGACACTGAGGGCGCGCGCGTCCCCGTCACCCTGCTCGGGCAGGGCGGCCAAGGCGGCCTTCAGGACGGCGCGCAGGGCATCGTATCCCAGCGAACCGAGCTTGCCCAACAGCTCCGTGCGCCCGAGGCCCGAGGCCAGCGCACCGTTGTAGGTCGCCAGCGCGCCCTCGCTGTCTGCCTCAGTGATCGCCGCGGGGTCGGCACCGCGCTTGCGCAGGAAGCTGCCCGCCTTGACCACGGCATACAGCACGAGCAGCGAGCGGTCCGACATCTTGTTGAGCCTGCGCTGGTACAGGGACATGCCCACGCCGCCGGGGAGGAAGTCCGCCGCCGTCATGCTGAGCATCTCGCGGATCGCCTCGCGCACGCGGCGGGGCAGGAAGCCCTGGGCACGCCTACGCCGGCGCCTGCGGCGCGCGCGCACGATCCCAACGGTTGTAATGGCTGTGACAGCGGCTGTCGCCGGAATCGCGACGGCAAGCACACGCAAACGTTTCATATCCATCCCCCCGCTCAAGGTGCACGCACAGACAATCCGAATGACCGTAGCACACCCACACGCGACAAAGCCTCTCAAAGCGCAGCCCTAGCGAGTTTTTCACGGAGTGTCACGCGGCCACCGGCAATCGCAGCGCACAGACGGATCCCCCTAGGAGCGCCGCATGAACGAACAGAGCCACACGATCAGCGCCGTCTGAGAGTCACCCGTGCCCTTGAGCACGCGCTCGCAGGCCGCCGACGCCCGCAGCGCGTCCGTGAGCTCGTCCATGCGGTAGTTGCGCGCCCAACGCGCGTGGTTCTTGACCTGCCAAGCCGGGCGTCCCAGCGCGGACGCGAGCTCGCGAGAACTCCCCCGCCGCTCGAGCGCTTTGGCACAGATGAGCTCGCGCAGGCGCCCGTTCACAAAGGACTGGATGGCCACCGGCGACGTGCCGGGCATCAGGGAGAGCAGGTGCAGGGCGGCCGGCAGGTCACGCTCGCACACCGCGTCCACCAGGTCCCAAGGCTTGACCTCAGCCGTGCGCGCGACGTGCTCCTGGACGTCGGCCAGACCGATGGGGTCACGCTGTCCGACGAACGCCGCCAGGGCTTTGAGCTGGGCGTCTATGAGCAGCGTGGACTCGCCGGTGCGCCGCACGAGCTCCTCGGCGGCGTCGGGCGTGATGGTCTTGCCGTACTTGGGCGCCATGGCCCGCACCTGGGCAGGCAGCTCCCAGCGCTTCTTGGGCGTGCAGTCCACCACAGAGCGGTCGCCCTTCTTGGCGATGGCCTTGTACAGGCGGGTGCCGCGCGCGAGCTTCTCGGCCACCACGGCGAGCACCGTGCCGGGGCTGGGGTCATCGAGGTAGTGGACCAAGGTCTCGGAGATGGGCTTGGGGAGCTTGTCGCCGTTCTCTATGAGGACGAGGCGGAAGGGCGCCACGAAGGGCAGCTGGTTGAGCGACGCCACCAGCTCGGACGGATCGTCGGCAGCCGTGGGCGCGCGCCGGTCCAGGTTGAAGTCGGCCGCGTCGCCCAAGCGCGCGATGAGGCGCTCGACGGCACGCTCGCGCTTGAGCTGATCGGTGCCGACGATGAGGTAGGCGGGCAGCAACGATGTGGGGGCCTGGGCCATGGGACACGCTCCTTTCGGCCTCCTATCATAGCGCCGCCGCCGTCGCATGGCACATTTCTCTTTACGACAAGACTGCCACCCTCAAGGAGAGGTTGAGGGTGGCCGTTCGCCGAAAAAAACAATGGGCATGCGTTGCAGAGAAGTCCCGAGCAGGCCGCTGAACAGGCTGCCTTGTGCAAACGCTTGGAAAGTGGTGGGTAAACGCTTGGATGCATGGAAATAGTCAGGCCGATTCCGCGCCGACCCGCGCGCCCCTGCGCCATGATGCGCTCCTCCGAGGAAAGGAGCCGAGCATGGCACAACGAGGCACGTGGACAGAGCGCATGGGCAAGGCGCGCGCCGCGCTCTCGGGTGGGGCGGGGCGCGCACGGACGTGGAAGGTGGCAGCAGCCGCGGCGCTCGCCTGCGCAGCGTTCGTCGCGGCAGGCCTGTGGCTGGCAGCACCGCCGAGCGGGGTGGTCGTGGAACGCGCCACGCAGGCCCCGGACGCCGCCACGACCGCAGCTCCCGCGACGTCTGCCCAGGCCGCCACGGCCGCGCAGGCAGCGGACTCAACGGCGCCCGCGACGCCCGCGGCAGCCCGCGTAGTCACGCACGTGGACGGGGCCGTGAACGCACCGGGCGTCTATGTGCTCACACAGGACGACCCCCGCGTGAACGACGCGGTCCAGGCGGCGGGCGGCTTGGCCCCTGGGGCCGTGACCGACGGGCTCAACCTCGCCGCCCCTCTCGCCGACGGGGCCAAGGTGCACGTGCCCTACGAAGGCGAGGAGATGTCAGCGGCGGAGCCCGCGGCGACAGCGACAGCCGACGTGGGCGGCGTCGTCCCTACCGCCACGCCGCAGCAGCCCGCCCTCGTGAACATCAACAGCGCCAGCGTCGAGGAACTCCAGACGCTCACGGGCATAGGGCCTGCCAAGGCGCAGGCCATCGTGGCCTACCGTACGGAACAGGGGCCCTTCGCCGTGCCAGAGGACCTCATGCTCGTGTCGGGCATCGGCCAAGGCACCTTCGCCAAGCTGCAAGGACAGATCTGTGTCTGAGCG
>CACXFF010000177.1 GCA_902766805.1 uncultured Coriobacteriaceae bacterium
AGACGCCGCTCGTCATGGGCGATCATCTCGGCCCAGATCTGGAACACGTCGGTGGCATGCGCGTAGTTGAACAGGTCGGGGCTGTCGCCGCCAGCGCAGCGCGCGTTGACCTCCAGCCCGACGAAATCGCCCGCCGCGCCCAAGCCGGGCTTGTCGGCGGCCAAGCGGAAGAACTCCAGGTGCACGAAGCGACTCTTGATGCCAAAGGCCTTGACCGTGGCGCGCCCGGCGGCCTTGAGCGCCTCGGGCACGGCGTCATAGGCGTAGTACACGAGGTCCAGCTGATCCGTGACGATGTCCATCATCGACGGCGGGAAGTGCAGGCTGTTCTCGAAGAGCGGCTCGCTGTGGCTGTCGAGGATCGCGTCGTAGGAGTAGATGTCGCCCGTGACGTACTCCTCGAGCACGAAACGCCCGTGGTCGGGACGTTCCCAAAGACGCGCGAGCTCGTCGTCGCTGGTGATGCGGAAGGTGTCGCTCGCGCCCATGCCCACCTCGGGCTTGGCGATGAGCGGATAGCCCACCTCTCCCGCGAACCACTTGGCGTCGTCGAGGCTACCCCCACGGTGCTGACGCGCGCTCGGCACGCCGGCTTTGGCGTAGAACTCCTTCATGCGCGCCTTCGACGTGAGAATCTCGATCTGCGCGAGATCGGGGCCCGTCGTGATGTTGAAGTCCTCGCGCAGGCGCGCGTCCTGGCGCAGCCAATACTCGTTGTTGGACTCCACCCAGTCGATCTTGCCGTGCTTCCAGGCAAGGTAGGCCATCGCACGGTAGACCTGGTCGTAGTCCTCCAAGCTGTTCACATAGTAGTACTCGGTGAGTGCGGCCTTGAGCTCGGGACGCAGGTTGTCGTAGGGCGCGTCTCCGATGCCCAGCACGTTGACGCCCTCGTAATGCAGGCGGTCGCAGAAGTTCCAGAAGCAGGAGGGGAACTGCGGGGAGATAAAGACGAAATTCATGGGCGTCCCTTTCGCGAATGGGGCCGGCACGCGGCCAAGGCGCGCGATCTTTGGCTAAGCATAACGGAGCGGAGACGCACCCAAAGCGCGTCCCCGCTCCGTTTACGTAAGCTTCTCTAAATGGGGGCTTACTTGGCCTTGTTGGCGAGGGCCTCCTGGACCGCCTTGGACGGCTCGAGCTTGGTGACCTTGGGCTCGTCGGCCGACTTGGTCGTCGCGGCCTTGGTCGTCGTAGCCTTGCGCGTGGTCGTCTTCTTGGCGGCCGTGGTCTTGGTAGCGGTGGTCTTGGCGGCAGTCGTCTTGGTAGCGGTGGTCTTGGCGGCAGTCGTCTTCTTGGCGGCCGTGGCCTTGGTGGCAGCCGTCTTGGCAGCCGTGGTGGCGACCGCAGCAGCGGTGGTCGCGGCGGCAGCCTTGGTCGCAGCGGCCTTGGCGGCCTTGGCAGCAGGCGCCTTCTTGGCGGCCGTAGCGGCGGCGGTCGCGACGGCAGCGGTCGTGGCGGCGGCAGCAGCCTTGGTCGCGGCGGCCTTCGTGGTCTTGGCGGCAGGCTTCTTGGCGGTGGTCACCTTCACGGTCGTGACCTTCTTGGGCTCGGCCTTCTTGGCAGCCGCAGGCTCCTTGTCGGCCTCGGCCTCAGCCTTGGGCTCAGCCTTCTTGGCGGCCGGCTTACGAGCGGGCTTCTTGGCAGCGGCGGCCTCGGCCTGCTGCTTCTCGATGTCCTCGAGCACGATGGGCATGAAGTAGGTGATCCGCTTCTTCCACCAAGGCCAGCCGTGGTTCACGTCGTAGCCCCAGAAGTCGAACCAGGCGTCGATGCCCTTCTCGGCGAAATAACGCTCGAGCAGCGCGGTCGTACGCACGCCCTCGTCCTCCCAAGCGCCCTGGCCCACGCAGAAGATGATGTCGCGCTTGGACAGCAGCTCCACGTAGGGGTGGTCGGCGGGCAGGTTCTCCATGAAGTGCACCGGCGAGTTGTCGTAGAGGGTCTCGTTCATCCAGCCGCCAAAGAAGTACTTGGCGTCGTAGCAGCCGGACAGCGCGATGCAGCCCTGGAACAGGTCCGGGCGACGCAGGGTGACGATGGCGGCGTGGGTGGCGCCCATCGAGCAGCCCGTGGTCAGCGGCATGAGCTTGGACTTGTTCTGCTTCTGGACGAAAGGCACGAGCTCGTCCACCACGTAGGTGTAGTAGGCCTCCTGCACAGCGGCACGGGCTTCCTTGTCGCCCTCGCCGTCGGACCAGCTCTCCTTGTCGACGGAATCAATGCAGAACAGCTGGATCTTGCCGCCCTCCACGAGGTCAGCCAGCTCGTCCACCATGCCGAAGTCCTCGTACTGGTTGGCCAGACCGTCCTGCGTGGGGAACACGATGACGGGGTAACCCTTGGTGCCGTAGACAAAGACGTTCATGTCGCGGCCGAGGGCGTTGCTGTGCTGCTTGAGTTCGGTACGCTTCAAGGGAATCATCTCCCAAAAGAATCGAGACTACACGTAGACCGTTCACCGATTCGGCTAGGTCCGACACGCTAGTATAGCCATTTGTGCTGGTTCTAAGGTCAACAGTCTGTGAATTGAAGGGAACGTTCCAGAGTCCTATCACAAATCATGCGTGTTGAACCCGCATGTAAACTCGGGAATTTGTAGCTCCGTGCGCCGCTGCGTCAGGCCGTGCAAGTCAGACGCCAACGGCCGTTCGCCGATACCTCTCCCCCAGCGTCACCCAACTATGACAGACGAGCGTGTGCTCCCTCATCTGTTGCAGGTTTGGGGATTCGGGACCCCGCTGCACCAAGAACGTTCCCGGTGGTCCCGCGCAGAAGGGTGTGCGACGCTGCCGTCTTCCCTGGCACGGAGGGCGGCGGGGGGCCGTAGGGGCATATATACACAGTGCAAAGTCGTGAGAGCC
>CACXFF010000178.1 GCA_902766805.1 uncultured Coriobacteriaceae bacterium
CGCCGCATCGAGCTGGAGCGCAACCGCGAGCGCTTCGAGTTCCTCAAGTGGAGCCAGGAGTCGTTCAGCAACGTGCGCATCGTGCCGCCTGGCCAGGGCATCTGCCACCAGATCAACGTGGAGGACATCTCGCCCGTGGTCGCGACCGACGTGCTGTGGGACGGCGCGGGCGAGCTCGCGTGCTTCGACAGCTGCGTGGGCACCGACTCCCACACCACCACGGCGGCGGGCATCGGCGTGCTGGCCTGGGGCGTGGGCGGCATCGAGGCCGAGGCGGCCGCGGTGGGCGCCCCGATCTCCATGAGGGTGCCCGAGTTCGTCGGCCTGCGCCTCACGGGCGAGCTCTCGCAGGCGGCTTCGGGCATGGACCTCGCCCTCACCGTGGCGCAGCTCCTGCGCGCGGAGGGCGTGGTGGGTTCCATCGTCGAGGCCTTTGGCCCGGGCGTGGCCACCCTCACGGCGACCCAGCGCTGCTGCGTGGCCAACATGACGCCGGAATACGGCGCCACCTCCACGCTCTTCCCGGCAGACGAGCGCGTGCTCGACTACCTGCTGCTCACCGGCCGCGACGAGGCGGAGGTGGCGTTTGCCCGGGAGTACCTGCAGAGCCAGGGCGTCTTTGGCGCTGCCCAAGGACCGCAGCGCCGCTATGCCCGCGTCGTCGAACTCGACCTGTCGAGCGTGGCCCCCAGTCTCGCGGGTCCGTCGCGTCCCCACGACCGCGTGGAGGTCGACGGGCTCAAGCAGCGCGTGGCCGCCTCCTGCGAGGCGCACGGGCGCGTGCTGGGCGGCGACGCCCGCGCCATCGCGTGCCCGGACGGCTCGGTGCATGAGCTGGGGCACGGCACCATCGCGCTGGCCGCCATCACGAGCTGCACGACCGCGACCGACCCGGCGATGATGGTCGCCGCCGGCATGGTCGCGCAGCGCTTGGTGGACGCGGGCGTGAGCCCGAAGCCCTGGGTCAAGAAGGTCCTGGCGCCGGGCTCACGTGCCACGGGCCTGGTGCTCGAGCGCGCCGGCCTGCTCGAGCCCCTGCGCAAGCTGGGCTTCTACACCTGCGGCTACGGCTGCATGAGCTGCATCGGCAACTCGGGCCCCATCCTCGACTGCCTGCACGAGGTGGCGGGCGAGCTCGAGCTCACGAGCGTGCTGTCGGGCAACCGCAACTTCGAGGGCCGTATCAGCCCCGACGTGGTGCAGAACTACCTCTGCCAGCCTGCGCTGGTGGTCGCCTACTCTGTCGTTGGCAGCATGGGCGTGGACCTGTCCAGCGAGCCTGTGGGCACGGGCGCCGACGGCGCTCCCGTGTACCTGGCCGACGTGCTGCCCAGCGGCAGCGAGGTGGCGGAGCTGCTCGGGCGCGTGCTCGACCGCTCGGTCTACGAGGAGGGCTCGCAGGGCCTCTACGAGGGCGACGAGGCCTGGAAGTCCATCCAGGTGAGCGCGAGCGACACCTTCGCGTGGGACGAGGACTCCACCTACATCCGTCGTCCGCCCTACTTCGACGTCGCACGCCCCTGCGAGCGCTTCGAGCTCGAGGGTGCCCGCGCGCTGGCGCTGCTGGGCGACTTCGTCACGACCGACCACATCTCGCCTGCCGGGGCCATCGCACCGACGAGCCCGGCGGCAGACTACCTGCGTGAACACGGCGTCGCCGAGGCAGACTTCAACACCTACGGAAGCCGCCGCGGCAACCACGAGGTCATGGAGCGCGGCACCTTCGCCAACATCCGCCTGGACAACCACCTTGCCGGACGCACGGGCGGCTGGACGCTCGACCAGCTGACGGGCGAGGTCGTCCCCGTCTCCGAGGCCGCGCGCCACTACCGCTCGGAGGGCGTGGAGCTCATCGTGCTCGCGGGCAAGATGTACGGCTCGGGCTCCTCGCGCGACTGGGCGGCCAAGGGCCCGCTGCTGCAGGGCGTTCGCGCGGTCATCGCGGAGAGCCTGGAGCGCATCCATCGCTCCAATCTGGTGCAGATGGGCGTGCTGCCGCTGGAGTTCCTGGAGGGGCAGAGCGCCGAGAGCTTGGGGCTGGACGGCACGGAGACCTACCGCATCGATGCGCTCGACCTGCGTTCTGGCCTGCCCGCCCGCACCGTGGGCGTCCACGCTACCAAAGCGGACGGCGCATGCGTAGACTTTGACTGTGCGGTGCGTGTCGACACGCCGGGCGAGGCGCGCTTCCTCGCGGCGGGCGGCATCCTGCCCTACGTCCTGCAGTCCATGGCCTAGGGAGATTGGTCTTGTGATTTGCCCCGTCTGCCATAGCCACGTGCCCGACGACTCCGAGTTCTGCCCGGCCTGCCATACCAACCTCACCGTGCCCTTTGAGCCCGGTCTCTCAGGCGTGATCCCGGGCGCCTTCTGCCCGTCGTGCGGGGCGCGCGTCGCCCCGGCGGCCGAGCAGTGCCCCAAGTGCGGCTATGCGCTCCCTGGCCTTTCGGTACGCAGGGAGCGCGCCGAGGCCGTGGCGCGGGCGATGGCGGACCAGGTCGCCCCGCGCAAGGAGGCGTCGGGGCAGCTGAGCCTGGAACAGGAGCTACAGCAGCCCCCTTCAGGCGAAGCTGCCGACGTGGAGCTGCCCGACCCGCCCGCAGACGAGCGAGAGGCGCAGGCTCCGCCCGAGGACGCCGCGCAGGAAGAGCGCCCTTCGGCGTCCGAGCCGACCGCGGCGCCCGAGCTCCCCGCGGACGCTCCGGCGCAGGGGGCCGTGCAGGTACAGCCCGCCCCCATCCCGCGCCGTCCCTCTTTCGACAGCGCGATTCCCTCCGAACGTGACGTGACCTACGAGATCTTGGGCTGGACGGGCGTTTCGGACCGCAAGCTCGTGGCGACGCTCGTGATCGCCGCGGCCTGCGTGGTGGTGGGCCTCACGCTCATCGTGTTCCGTCCTTGGGACCGTGACGTGCGCGTGTCCACGCCAGACGCCGATCTGTCAGAGGCGGGCAGGCTCTCGCAGGTGGACAAGCTCTCTGGCCAGGATTCGGTCACGCCCATCCGGCAGGAGCCCGAGCAGGTGGACGAGACCGTGGTGGCCCAGCTCGACGCCACCTACAAGCGTTTGGGAGAGATAGACGCGCTGTTCGACCAACAGCTAGAGCTGTTCGAGGCACGCCTGAGCGAAGACGAGGCGGCACGGGCTGGCTACGCGCAGGAGGTGCGCGACGCGATCGCGGAGCTCGACGGCATGCAGACGACCCTCAATGAGGTCCCGTCCAGCCGCAGCACCATCCTCTCGAACGACCTCGCCAACCTCAAAGAGCTTATCAACCTGCTGCGCACCCGCGCCGACGCGCTGGCCGAGGCTTGGGAGAACACGACCTACTACGTGGTGCCTGCGGCGGGCCTGTCCATGGTGCGCACCCCGCTCGACGAGCAGGTCAATCCCCAGACGGGGCTCAACCGCTATGACGAGCAGTTCTCGGCGCTCTATGAGGATCACGCTCCGCGCTATGGCGTGGGCGTCTAGGCGTGGGGCCGCTGGGGAGTTTGTGTGTGCGCTCCGCGTAGAATGTGCGCAGGAGTCACGAGCGGTCCCGTCCTTCGGGATGGGGCCGCCTCTCATGACGGGCGAGGTAGACGGGCCTCTTTGGGGCCGCCGCCCGCTGCTCGACTATTTGGTCATGTCGTGGCGCGCCGCGCAGCGCTGCTGGCGTTCGGTGCGCTATCATAGACAGGCTATCATCATCGGCCCGCACGCTCTGGGACGATCGGACGAGAGGGAAGGACATCGGCATGGCGTTCTTTGGTGACCCGCTGTACACGCCCACATATCAGCCCACGGGCAAGGAGGTTGCCGTCATCGACACGTCTCGGGGCACCATCAGGGTCGCCCTCGACGCTGCCGGGGCGCCGGTGCACGTGGCGAACTTCTGCGAGCTCGCGAGCGCGGGCTTCTATGACGACCTCAAGTTCCACCGCTACGTCCCCGGCTTCGTCATCCAAGGCGGCTGTCCCAACACGCGATCCATGACCCCCGAACAGGTCGCGGCGGGCGCATCTGGGCCCGACGGTTCGCCTGGCACGGGCGGTCCGGGCTATCGCATCGTGCACGAGTACGACTCCAATCCGCACAACAGCCACGATGACGGGGCGCTCGCCATGGCGCGTTCGCAGAATCCCGACTCTGCCGGCTCCCAGTTCTACTTCTGCCTCGGTCCGCAGCACGGGCTGGACTCGGGCTACACGGTGTTCGGTCAGACGATCGAGGGCATGGACGTCATCGCGGCACTGCGCGCGGGAGACGTCATCCGTTCCGTGCGCATCGAGCAGCAGTAGACGATCACACACGCGAGACGCGAGGAGAGACCGATGGATCAGCGGTCATATGAATCTGCCAAGCAGGCCTATCAGCAGGGCGATTTTGCGCGCTGCGCAGCGACGCTCCAGGCGGCGCGCATACCCGGCGAGCCTTCGGGCGCCGCAGACCACCTGAGGGGCAACGCCCTCATGAAGATGGGCCTGTATTCCGATGCGGCCAGGGCCTATTCCGACGCCTTGGCCGACCCCGAGTACGGCAAGGTCGGCGCCCTGTCGTGCAACCGTGGTCGTGCGCTCATGGCCGTGGGCGACCTGAACGGCGCCGTCGAGAGCCTGACCCGTGCGGCCCAGGATCCCGACTATCCCACGCCCTACAAGGCCTACATGGCCCTGGGCAATGCGCAGATGGCGCTCGGCGATCCGCGCGAGGCGGGCATCGCCTTCCGCAACGCCGCCATCGACGAGGCCAACCCCGACCCTGCGGGCGCCCTGACGAACCTCGGCCAGTGCTTCCTGGAGCTCGGCCGTCCCGTCGACGCCGTCGAGGCCTACCGCACCGCGCTCGACTTCTCCACGCCTGCCGAGAGCCAGAACGCCATCTGGGCGAGCCTGGGCCGTGCCTATGTCGCGGCCAATCGCATGTCCGAGGCGCAGGATGCCTTCAGCCATGCCACCGCAGACGGCAGCTACCGCCTCACCCCTGCCGAGCAGACCGCTTCGCTGGCCGCGTCGAACGCCATGGCGTCGCTGCAGGTCGGCCCCTCCGAGACCGACCGCATGTTGGCCGAGGCTGGCTACGGCATTGGCGCCTACGATCCGCTCGACCCCACGGGGGCATCTGGCGTGCTGATGCCGAGCCCCGAGGACACGGGCTTCTTCTCCGTGAACGAGAACGACATCGTCCGTCAGGACCGCGCTTTGCACAGGCACCGTCACGTGGGCCTCAAGGTGTTCCTCATCCTGCTCATCATGGCGCTGGTGGCGCTGGGCGGCGCGTTCTGGATGGGCCTGGGCTGGCCGATGCAGGAGGTCACGGTGGCGAACGCCTTCGCGGCCCGCACCGCCGGCGAGGACCTGTCCAAGGTGCTGGCCTCGAGCGTCTCCGAGCAGTCCAAGAACGACATCGCTGCGTCCATTCCGATGGATGCCAAGGTCAAGATTGACGGCGTGGATCGCTCCCTGTCCAACTCCAAGGTCGTCGCCACCGCGCAGCTTGCGGATGGCGGCAGCCAGAGCTTCGTGTTCACGCTCGTCCGTGAGGGCCTGGGCTGGAAGATCGTCTCCGTCGATCTGAGCTTCAACTCGCAGGATGCCGTGACGCCTGAGGGCGCCGCCTCGCAGGCCGCGCCCTCCGAGGCCCCGGATGCCGCAGTCCCGGCCGAGGGCGAGGCCGCCCCTGCCGACGCGGCAGCCGTTCCCGCCGAGGGCGAGGCGAGCGCTCAAGCCTAGGCATGACCCTTCCAAGTATCTGAAGCTTATTCGCATGCGTTTGCGGGCGCGGCCCGTCTGGGAGTAGATAATGTCCATCATCGACACGCTGTTTGGTGATTACGCCGGCGACCTGGCCATTGACCTGGGAACCGCCAACACGCTGGTTGCGGTGCGCGGCCAGGGCATCGTGCTCAACGAGCCCTCGGTGGTCGCCATCGACCGCAACGAAGAGCGCGTGCTGGCGGTAGGTGCTGACGCCAAGCGCATGGTCGGTCGCACCCCCGGATCCATCATGGCGATC
>CACXFF010000179.1 GCA_902766805.1 uncultured Coriobacteriaceae bacterium
TGTTCGGTCGGCGGCATCCTTTTGGGCCAATGGATCCGCAACGTCTTGACCGTGCGGGCTGATGGCACGGTGGCCGACGCGAGCACGATCGTCCCCGTGGTGCTGTTCGTCATCTCGTTGCTCCTCGTCTGTTTCTCCGCGGCGGTCATGGTCGCGGTGAGCTATCGCGACCGGGCCGCCAAAGACGTGGCCCCGCGCGCCACACGCCACGCCGAGGAGCAGCGTGCACCAGCGCGGCTGGGCCAGGAAGGCGAAGCAAGCAAGAAGGGCGGACCGATCGCCCTTGCCCTCGACCCGGACCTGCATGAGGCCACGCTAGACGAGCGCGAGGGCACGTTGATCCGGCGCACCAACATCCTCATCCCCATGTGCATCATCTTCTGCCTGATGGTGTGCATGGTCTCCTACACGTCCATCGTCATCCAGGACGTGGCGGTCTCCAACATCCACGAGGTCGGCGGGGACAAGATCGCCAGCGTGGCCGCACAGCTCGAGAACTACCTCGACATGACCAAGAGCCTGCTGTGGGTCACGGCCGACACCGTCGACCACATGAACAACAGCGGCGTCTCGACTGACATCATCTTGGACTACATCATCGACGAGACCAACCACCAGAAGCAGTCCTTCGACGACAACTTCACGGGCATCTACGGCTACGTGCAGGACACCTACCTCGACGGCCTGATGTGGGAGCCGCCTGCGGACTACGTGCCCACAGAGCGTGACTGGTATCGTTTGGCGATTGAGGCGCAGGGCGAGACCATCATTGTGCCGCCCTACGTGGACGCCCAGACGGGCTCCATCGTCATCTCCATCTGCCGCATGCTGTCCAACGGCAAGGACGTGATCTCGCTCGACGTCATGATGAACCACATCCAGGAACTGTCGGCCGAGCTGCAGGTCAAGGGCAAGGGCTACGGCTTCATCGTCGATGCCGACGGCATGATCGTCGCGCACCCTGACGAGACGCGGCAGGGCCACAAGCTCACGGACAGCGCGGAGGGGCGCGCGCTCATGGATCAGGTGCTCGCGACCAAGACGGGCATCTTCGAGACCGACAATGGGAGCACCGTCTTCGTCCACGAGGTCATGGACCAGTGGTACGTCGCCATCGTCGTGAGCAACGAAGAACTGTTCTCCGAGGTGTGGCAGCAGCTGCTGGTCAACATCGTGATCTGCATCGCCATCTTTGGGCTGATCGCGTTCTTCTACCTGATGGGCCACCGCAACGAGCAGAGCTACTCACGCCGCATCGAGGAGATGCGGGCCGAGGAGCAGCGCCAGGCGTTCGAGGCCAAGGCGCTCAAGCTCGAGAAGGAGGCGGCTGACCAGGCCAACCAGGCCAAAAGCGACTTTTTGGCCAACATGTCGCACGAGATACGCACGCCCATCAACGCGGTGCTGGGCATGAACGAGATGGTCCTGCGCGAGAGCCTGGGCGCGCGCGACTTTGGCCCCGGCGACGAGCTGCGGGCGCGCGCCGCGTTCCGGGACATCAGCGTCTATGCCGGCAACATCGACAGCGCGGGCAACAACCTGCTCGCCATCGTGAACGACATCCTCGACTTCTCAAAGATCGAAGCCGGGCGCATGGACATCAGCTGCGCGGAGTACCGCCTCGACGCGTTGCTCAACGACGTGAGCAACATGGTCTACTTCCGGGCCAAGGAGAAGGAGCTGGCGTTCGTCGTGGACGTAGACGAGCACATCCCCGGCGTCCTCTACGGCGACGAGCTGCGCGTGCGCCAGGTGGTCACCAACATCCTCAACAACGCCGTCAAGTACACCGACGCCGGCAGCGTGCGGCTCGAGGTGCGGGCCGAGACGGACGGCGAGCCGCAACCAGGTGCCAAGCTGCGCCTGCGCATCGCCGTGCGCGACACGGGCGTGGGCATCAAGCCGGAGGACCGCGACAAGCTCTTCGCCAAGTTCCAGCGCGTGGACCTCGACCACAACAGCACCATCGAGGGGACGGGGCTGGGCTTGGCCATCACCCAGAACCTCCTGGAGCTGATGGACGGCAGCATCGAGGTGGAGAGCACGTACGGGGTGGGTTCGACCTTCGTCGCCACGATCCCGCAGACCATCGTCTCGTGCGAGCCCGTCGGCGCGTTTGTGCCGCAGTTCGAACGTACGGAGCACGGGGTGCTGACGTACGCGGAGAGCTTCCGGGCGCCCGAGGCGCGCGTGCTGGTCGTGGACGACACGCGCATGAACATCGCGGTGGCCGTGGGGCTGCTCAAGGACACGGAACTGCAGGTAGACACCGCAACGAGCGGAAGCGAGGCCATCGAGCTCGCGCGGCAGCTGCCCTACGACATCATCCTCATGGACCAACGCATGCCCCAGATGGATGGTACCGAAGCCATGCGGCGCATCCGTGCACAAGATGACGGCGCGAACCGCGAGACGCCCTTCATCTGCCTGACGGCCGACGCCATCAGCGGCGCGCGTGAGCGCTATCTCGCCGAAGGCTTCACCGACTACCTGTCCAAACCCATCGATGGGGCGACGTTGGAACGGATGCTGCTGAAGTACCTGCCGGCGTCCAAGGTCGAGCTGCGCGTGGGCGAGGACCGTGCGGACGGCAGGGCCGAGACGGCTGAGGTCTTGGCGGGTGGCGCGTTGGCGGGGGAGACCTACGCTGCGCTGCGTGCTGCGGGCGTGGACTGCGTGACGGGTCTGAGTTACTGCCAAAACGACGAGGAGCTGTACCTCTCGGTTCTGCGCGACTACGCTGCGGAGTGCGATGGCAGGGTGGCTGGCCTGCGCCAA
>CACXFF010000180.1 GCA_902766805.1 uncultured Coriobacteriaceae bacterium
CGCTCTCAAGGGCACTGGCCTCGACCTCTCCCTTGGCTACTCTCACCCCGTCCTCGTCGATGCTCCCGAGGGCATCACCTTCGAGGTGCCCGACAACACCCACATCATTGTCAAGGGCATCTCCAAGGAGCAGGTTGGCCAGGTTGCGGCCGAGATTCGCGCCAAGCGCCCGCCCGAGCCGTACAAGGGCAAGGGCATCCACTACGACGGCGAGCACATCCGTCGTAAGCTCGGCAAGGCTGCCAAGTAACCACGGTAACGAGGTCGCCGGCCATCCGGGTCGGCGACCCCAAAGACCGTCACCCCGTCAGGTGGCGGCGAGGATAAGGAGAGTACAGTGAACAAGCAGAAGGCGAAGAGGGCGGGCCTCAAGCGCCGCGAGCGCCGCGTGCGCGCCAAGATCTTTGGCACCGCTGAGCGTCCGCGCCTTTCCGTGCACCGCACCAACGCGCACATCTACGCCCAGGTGATCGACGACGTCGATTCCAAGACCATCGCGACGGCCTCCACCCTGGACCCCGAGTTCAAGGCTACGGGCAAGCTCGGCTCCAACAAGGAAGCCGCTGAGCTCGTGGGCAAGCTCGTCGCAGAGCGCGCCATGGCAGCTGGCGTCACCATGGTTACGTTTGACCGTGGCGGCCGCCTGTACCACGGTCGTGTCCAGGCTCTCGCAGATGGTGCCCGCGAAGCGGGCCTGAAGTTCTAGGAGGAATATCAATGGCTCGTGAAGATCGTCGCGATCGCAGGCGCCAGGAGGACAACGAGCTCCAGGAGCGCGTCGTCTTTATCCACCGCGTTTCCAAGACCGTCAAGGGCGGCCGTCGCATGTCCCCGCTCGCGCTCGTTGTCGTCGGTGACGGCAAGGGCAACGTGGGCGTGGGCATGGGCAAGTCCGCCGAAGTGCCTCTGGCCATCCAGAAGGGCGTCGATGACGCCAAGAAGAATATGTTCCACGTGCCTGTGACCGAGGAAGGCACCATCCCCCACGAGATTGAGGGTAGCTTTGGTGCTGGTCGCGTGCTCATCAAGCCGGCTGTCCCCGGTACGGGCGTCATCGCCGGCGGCGCGGTCCGTCCGCTGTTCGAGCTCGCTGGCATCAAGAACGTCCTGTCCAAGTCCCTCGGCACGGACAACGCCCTCAACATCATCAAGGCTGCCGCCGAAGGCCTCAAGGAGCTCTCCAGCCCCGAGGAGACCGCCGAGCGTCGCGGCCTGACCGTGGGCGAGATGTTCGTGGGTAAGGAGTAACGAACATGGCGAACACACTCAAGATCAAGCTGGTCCGCTCCGCCGGTCCGGCCGTCAAGAAGGATCAGACCGCTACCGCCCGCTCCCTCGGCCTGCGCAAGATCAACCAGGTCGTCGAGATGCCGGACAACCCCTCCGTGCGCGGCATGATCTTCAAGATCAAGCACCTCGTCGAGGTTGAAGAGAACTAGGAGTCATACCATGCAGCTTCATGACCTGAAGCCCAACGAGGGCGCCAAGCGCAACCGCAAGCGCAAGGGTCGCGGCAATTCCTCGGGCAACGGCACCTACGCCGGCCGTGGTCTCAACGGCCAGCTGTCCCGCTCTGGCGGCGGCAAGGGCCCCGGCTTCGAGGGCGGCCAGCAGCCGCTGGCGATGCGCCTCCCCAAGCTCCCCGGCTTCCGCAACATCAACCGCGTCGAGTACGCTCCCGTGAACGTCTCCCGTCTGGACGGCCTGTTCGAGGACGGCGCGACGGTTGACCACGAGGCGCTCGTTGCCGCTGGCGTCATCAAGAAGGCCGACACCCTGGTCAAGGTCCTGGGCGACGGCGAAATCACCAAGAAGCTCACGGTCAAGGTCGACAAGGTCTCCGCTTCCGCGCAGGCCAAGATCGAGGCCGCTGGAGGAAAGGTTGAGCTCCCGTGCTAAAGGGAATCATCAACGCGTTCAAGGTGAAGGAACTCCGCGGTAAGATCCTCCTTACCGTGGGGCTCCTGCTCCTCTATCGTCTGGGCAGCTACGTGCCTGTGCCGGGCATCCCCTTCAATGAGCTCCAGAGCCAGTACACGGCTATGGGCCAGATTATGGGCATGCCCGCCTTCGCCGTGCTGAACATGTTCTCCGGCGGCGCCCTCTCGCGCGTCTCCGTGTTCAGTTTGGGCATCATGCCCTACATCACGGCGCAGATCATCTTCCAGATGATGCAGGCTGTGATCCCGTCTCTGGAGCAGCTCGCCAAAGAGGGCGAGGCTGGCCAGCGCAAGATCACTCAGTACACGCGCTACCTGGCGCTTGGGCTCTCCCTGCTGAACGCGATTGGCTACCTGTTCTTGTTCCAAAGCGAGACCTTCGGCGGCGGCATCAACTTCGCCGCTTCGGGTCTGCCCGTGCCGCTGATGAGCGTCCTGGTCGTGGGCACCATGCTCACCGGTTCCATGCTCATCATGTGGTTCGGCGAGATCATCACTCAGCGTGGCGTGGGCAACGGCATGTCGCTCATCATCTTCTGCAACATCATGAGTGGCATCCCCTCGGCGATCATCTCCGAGGTGACGGGCTCCACCAACGGCGCCATCGTCACGGCCATCACGCTTGCCGTGTGCATTGCCATCATCCCGCTTATCGTATTCGTGGAGCGCGGCCAGCGCCGCATCCCCATTCAGTACGCCAAGCGCGTGGTGGGCCGCAGGGTCATGGGTGGTCAGACCACCTATCTGCCGATCAAGGTCAACACGGCCGGCGTCGTCGCCATCATCTTCGCCAGCTCCATCCTGTACTTCCCTGCGCAGATCGCGGTGTTCTTCCCCAATGTCGCGTGGATCAACGCCGTGGCCAACAACATCAGCCAGGGCTGGATGAACTGGGTCCTTTCGGTCGCCCTCATCGTGTTCTTCTCGTACTTCTACACCTCCATGGTGTTCAATCCCGAGGACACGGCGGACAACCTGCGCAAGTCCGGTGGCTTCATCCCCGGCGTGCGTCCTGGTGCGCCCACGGCGGCCTACATCAAGAACGTGCTCGACAAGGTCACGCTCCCGGGCGCCATCTTCGTCGCGGTGCTGGCGGTCGTTCCGTCCATCATCTTCACGTTCACGAACAACTCTCTGGTGCAGACCTTCGGCGGCACCTCCATCCTCATCATGGTGGGTACCGCGCTCGACACCCTGAGCCAGCTGGAAAGCCAGCTCAAGATGTACGACTACGAAGGCATCTTCAAGTAGGCTTCGCGCCCACAGGCACTCAGGTTGACGGCGGGTCCTTCGGGGCCCGCCGTTTTTGTGGCGCGCGGTAGGGGGATGCTCGCGCGCTTTGGCCGCCTTGCTCGTCCGCTCGCCGCTCCGCGGGAATGGCGCGAGCGCTGGGGCGGCAATGCGCTACCATGGGAAACGCCGTACCTGATCTACTGACAGTTGGAGCGTGATCTCATGAACATCGTACTTCTTGGCGCACCCGGCGCTGGCAAGGGCACGCAGGCTCAGAAGCTCGTCGACCTTGGCTTGGCCCACATCTCCACGGGCGACTTGCTGCGCGGCGCCGTGAAGGAGGGTACCGAGCTGGGCGTGAAGGCCAAGGAGTACATGGACGCGGGCCAGCTGGTGCCCGACTCCCTGGTCATTGGCCTGGTCAAGGAGCGCCTTGCCAAGCCCGACGTGGAGGCCGGCTTCATGCTGGACGGCTTCCCGCGCAATACCGCCCAGGCCGAGACCCTCGACGAGATGCTCGCCGAGCTGGGCAAGCCCATCGACGCGGCGCTGCTCGTGGACGTCAAGCCCGAGGTCATCATCGAGCGCCTCTCCGGCCGTCGCACCTGCCGCGCCTGCAACTACACGGGCACCAAGGCGGACGAGGTGTGCCCGCGCTGTGGTGGCGAGATGTACCAGCGCGACGACGACAAGCCCGAGACCATCCAGAAGCGCCTGAACACCTACGCTGAGCAGACTGAGCCGCTCATTGCCTACTATGAGGGCAAGGGCCTGCTGAAGTCCGTCGATGGTGATCGTCCGGTGGATGAGGTCTTCGCCGACGTCAAGGTCGCTCTGGGCATCTAGAATCTTTGCTTTGTGCGGGGACGCGCTTCTGTTGTGCGTCCCCGTGTCCTGTGATGCGAGTTAAGGTAGGCTAACAACGTGATCAAGATCAAGACACCCGAACAGGCCGAGCAGTACCGGCGGGGTGCGGGCACGCTCTCCAAGAGCGTCTTGCGCGCCGCCGGCAAACTGGTCAAGCCTGGCACCAGCACCAAACAGATCGACGAGGTCGTCGAGCGCCTCATCCGCATGCACGGCGGCACGCCGGGATTCAAGGGCCTGTATGGCTTCCCCGCGTCCATCTGCGCGAGTGTGAACGAAGTCGTCATCCACGGCATCCCCAGCGAGGAAAAGATCCTCCAGGATGGCGACATCATCTCCATCGACACCGGCGCCACGGTCAACGGCTGGGTGGGCGACAACGCCTGGACCTTCTATTGCGGAACGCCGTCGGTCGAGGTGCAGGGCCTGTGCGAGTGCACGCGCGACTGCCTGAAGGCAGGCATCGAGCAGGCCGTGCCGGGCAATCACGTGGGCGACATCGGCCATGCGGTGCAGCAGCTCGCAGAGGCCAACGGCTATGGCGTGGTGCGCGAATATGTGGGCCACGGGGTTGGCCGCGTGATGCACGAGGACCCGAATATCCCCAACTACGGCAAGCGTGGCCGTGGTCCCAAGCTGGAAGAGGGCATGTTCATCGCCATCGAGCCGATGATCACCTTGGGCACTTTCAAGGTGCGCACGTTGGCCGACGGTTGGACCGTGGTGACGCAGGACGGCCTGCCTGCCGCGCACTACGAGAACACGATTGTCATCACCAAAGACGGCCCGCAGATCCTCACGCAGGACGATCAGGGTCCTTGGTGTGAGCTGCAGGGCGGCATGTAGGCTCCCTGCGCAGGATGGCTGTGAAATCTGGGGTAGTTGTGGAATTTCTTTCACAGCTACCCTCGTACGTGAAATTTGCTAGCATATAAAGTCGCTGTCGACTGCGAGAAAGGCACATGTTTTGAGTAAGGCAGATGTCATCGAACTCGAAGGCACGGTCCTCGAGCCCCTTCCCAATGCCATGTTCAACGTGGAGCTGGAAAACGGCCACAAGATCATGTGCACCATCTCTGGCAAGATCAGGATGAACTACATCCGCATCCTGCCGGGCGACAAGGTCGTGGTGGAGATGTCTCCGTATGACCTGAGCCGCGGTCGCATCACCTATCGCTACAAGTAGGATAGGTAGCGCCCCTCTTTTGCCGCGTCGTGGGACAGTAGTTCCGTGTCGCGGTTCAGTCGTGAG
>CACXFF010000181.1 GCA_902766805.1 uncultured Coriobacteriaceae bacterium
GCCTTCTACCAGATCACGCACCCGGGCGGCAAGCTCAACTTCATGGGCAACGAGATTGGCCAGTTCATCGAGTGGCGCTACTACGAGCCCATCCAGTGGTTCATGGCCGAGCAGTACGAGGCCCACGGCAAGCACCAGCACTACATCGCCGCGCTCAACAAGATGTACAACGAGCAGCCCGGCCTGTGGGAGAAGGCCTATAGCGCCGACGGCTTCGAGTGGATCGACGCCAACGACGCCGACCAGTCCTTCATCTCCTACGTGCGCCACGGCAAGCGGCCCAAGGACGACCTGGTCGTGCTCATCAACTGGGATCCGGCGACCTACGAGGAGTTCCGTATCGGCGTGCCCACCGCGGGCGAGTGGACCGAGATCTTCAACTCCGACGCGCAGGAGTTCGGCGGCTCGGGCGTGACGAACGGCGCGCCGGTCCTGTCCGAGAAGGAGCCGTGGAACGGCCTCGACAACTCCATCGTCGTGCGCGTCCCGCCGCTGGGCGGCGCCGTGTGGAAGCGCACGGGCAACCTGCCCAAGCCGCCTGCGGCCAAGAAGGCTCCCGCGGCCAAGAAGACGACCGCCAAGAAGGCTCCTGCCAAGAAGGCCAAGGAAGCCGAGCAGGGCGAATAGGCGCGGCCAACGCTCACTGACGGCACGGGGAGGGTCCCTTCGGGGGCCCTCCTTCTGTGAGACGTCGGCGTGACGGCCCGTATTGCGGGAGCATGAACGCGCAGCTCAGGGGGCGTTATTTACACTTTCTTCATGAAAAAACAAGGGGCAAATCCCCTCTCTGGTGCGCGTTTGTCGGCAAACAGCTAAACTGGTACGGCTTGTATAAGCTCTCAAAAGGGGGAGAAAGCAGTCATGGACATGATCTTCAAGGACAAAGAGGACTTCCTCGAGCAGTATAAAGACTACTTCCGCAGCCACCTCTCGCGGGAATTCAACGAGGTAGACAACGAGACTCGCTACGAGATGCTCGCCCGCCTGATCGCTCACCGCGCGCGCCGCGTGGAGAACCGCATGCAGGCCAAGGTCAGCGACAAGAAGCGCGTCTACTATTTCTCCCTCGAGTTCCTCATCGGCCCGCTGCTGGACAACTACCTGCTGAACTTCGGCGTGCGCGACATGGTCGCCGAGGGGCTCAAGGAGCTGGGCATGGACCTGGACGAGCTCTGCGCGCACGAGATCGACCCGGGTCTGGGCAACGGCGGCCTCGGCCGTCTGGCCGCGTGCTTCCTGGACTCCATGGCCGCCGAGGGCATCATCGGCTACGGCATGGGCATGCGCTATCGTTACGGCCTGTTCAAGCAGGCCATCAAGGACGGCCGTCAGGTGGAGCTGACCGACGCCTGGCTGGAGAAGCCGTATCCTTGGGAGCAGAAGAAGGTCGGCTCGAGCGTCATCGTGCGCTTCGGCGGCCACGTGGAGCACCGCAACGGCCGTGCCGAATGGGTGGGCGGCGACCTGGTCAAGGCCGTCCCGCACGACGTGCCCATCGCCGGCTACGGCGGCCAGACCGTCAACCACCTGCGCCTGTGGGCTGCCGAGCCCGCGACCAGCGAGTTCGACCTGGACGCGTTCAACAACGGCGACTACGCCCGCGCCTTCAAGTTCAGGAGTGACGTGGAGGCCATCTCCACGATCCTGTACCCGAACGACTCTGGCGAGCACGGCAAGCTGCTGCGCCTCAAGCAGGAGTACCTGTTCGTGACCGCCGGCCTGCAGTCGATCCTGCGCAACTACGTCATGGAGCACGGCGAGGATTGGAAGGCCCTGCCCCAGTGGGTGAGCCTGCACACCAACGACACCCACCCCGCGCTGCTCGGCCCCGAGCTCATGCGCATCCTGGTCGACGAGAAGGGCCTGGACTTCGACACCGCGTGGGAGATCACCACGCACACCGTGTCCTACACCAACCACACGGTTCTTCCCGAGGCCCTGGAGAAGTGGCCCATCCACACGGTGCAGGCGCTCATCCCGCGCACCTACGACTTCATCCAGATGATCCACGACCGCTACATGCAGAGCATGGACCACGGCAATCCGCTGTGGCAGGAGATCGCGCGCAACACCGCCATCCTGTGGGACGGCGAGGTGCGCATGGCCAACCTGTCCGTGATCTGCAGCTACTCCGTGAACGGCGTGGCCGGCCTGCACACCGAGATCCTCAAGCGTGAGACCCTGCACGACTTCGCGCAGCTCATGCCCGAGAAGTTCAACAACAAGACCAACGGCATCTCGCACCGCCGCTTCCTGGGCACCTCCGACCCCGCGCTGGCCAAGCTCGTGACCGAGGCCATCGGCGACGGCTGGCTCAAGGACGCCTCCGAGCTCAAGAAGCTCGAGCAGTTCTACGGCGACGCCTCCTTCCTCGAGGAGCTCGGCCGCGTGAAGCACGCCAACAAGGAGCGTCTGGCGGCCTACGTTGCCAGCCACTGCGGCCAGACCATCGACCCCGACACGCTCTTCGACGTGCAGGTCAAGCGCTTCCACGCCTACAAGCGCCAGCTGCTCAACATCTTCAAGGTCATGAACCTGTACAACCAGATCAAGGCCGACCCGTCCTTCAGCCCGCGTCCCGCCACGTTCATCTTCTCGGGCAAGGCGGCGCAGTCCTACTACTTCGCCAAGGAGGTCATCCGTCTCATCAACTCGGTGGCCGACGTGGTGAACAACGACCCCGACTGCAAGGGCAAGATTTCCGTCTGCTTCATCCCGAACTTCGCGGTGAGCAACGCCCAGCTCATCTACCCCGCGGCCGAAATCTCCGAGCAGATCTCCACCGCCGGCAAGGAGGCTTCCGGCACCTCCAACATGAAGCTCATGATGAACGGCGCCATCACGCTGGGCACCTACGACGGCGCCAACATCGAGATCTCCGAGCTCGCGGGCATGGAGAACATCAAGATCTTTGGCCTGCGCGTGGAGGACGTGGAGCGCCTGAAGAGGATTGGCTACCGCGCCGAGCAGCTCATCAGCGACAACCCCGACACCCTGGGCACGCTTATGAACCAGCTCACCGATGGCACCTTCGGCGCGCTGTCCGGCGACTTCGGCACCATCCACAACGAGCTTCTGGTCAACAACGACTACGACCTGGTGCTCGCCGACTTCTCCAGCTACATGCGCGCCTACAACGAGCTGTGCGACGTGTACGGCGATCAGCAGCGCTGGAACGAGATGTCGCTGCACAACATCGCGAACTCCGGCTGGTTCTCTTCGGACCGCACCATCCGCGAGTACACCCGCGACATCTGGCACGCGTAAACGTTTGCGCGTAAGCGCTTGCCACGCGTTTGGCGCACGCTTGTGACGGGGCCAGTCCTTCGGGGCTGGCCCTTTTTGTGTGCGTGCCCTTGTTACCGTAGAGCCTTCGGCTTCCCGGTAACAACGCGCGTTGTGGGTCGGTGAGTCGCTACACTAGGTGCAAACGTCGCGACAGGGAGGCAGCCATGCAGCCAGAGTATGTCATCACGTCCGAACACGTCTGGGTGGGCACGGACGACGCGCAGGCAGACGAAGCGTTGGCCCTTGCGGTGGCAGGCGGTCGCGTGCAGGCGATTGCCCCGCGTGACCAGGCCGAGGAGTTGGCCGCCGGCGCGCCGGTGGAGGACTGGGGCGACGCCTTCGTGTGCCCTGGCTTCCACGACGCACACATGCACGTGTTCCATGCAGCGCTCTTCCCGAGCGAGCTTGCTACGGAGTACGCGGGCGAGTCCGAGGAGGACTGCGTGGCGCACTTGGTGGAGTGGACCATAGGCAAGCGCGACGACGGCTCGTGGCTCGTGAGCCATGGTTGGCGTGACAACCTTTGGCGCCCGCAACATGCGCCTACGCGTGCCTCGCTGGACCAGGTCTTCCCCAATCGGCCCGTGGCCATGTATTCGGGCGACGCCCACACCTTGTGGGTCAACACGCGCGGCTTGGAAGAGCTGGGCATCATGCGCGACACCGAGCCACCCGAGGGCGGGAGCTTCGACCGCGATCCTGTGACGGGCGAGCTCACCGGTGTGCTGCGCGAAGCGGCGGGCATGAAATATGTGGCGCGCGTGCTCGCGAGCTTTTCCATCGAGCAGCTCTGCGCCATCTACCAGGACTTCTTCCAGCGTCTGCGCGCGATGGGCATCACGAGCGTGTGCGACATGGCCCTCTCGCTCATCCCGGGTGCCGACAGCATCAACCCGCAGGTCTACGAGCGCTTGCTGGCGACCGATGCGCTTCCCGTGCGCGCGCACCTTTTCCCCTGCCTGAGCGACGACCAGTCCAACCTCGAGGAGCTGCAGGCGCGTCTCACGGGCCCGATGCTGCGTGCCCCGGGCTTCAAGCAGTTCTTCGACGGCGTGAGCAGCCAACACACCGCGTGGTGCAGCGAGCCCTATGCGAACCCGCGCTTCGAGGGCGACTGTGGCCGGCCCACGGTGGCGCCCGAACGCATGCGCGCACTGGTGCTTGCCGCCGCCGAACGCGGCCACTCCGTGCGCATCCACACCATCGGCGATGCGGCCGTGCACGAGGCCATCGACATCTTCGCCGAGGCACGTGCTCGGTTCGGCGCGCCGACGCAGGGGCGCAACACCTTGGAGCACGTGGAGGACATCAGCCCGACGGACATCAGGGCCATGGTGGAGGCAGGGCTCGTGGCGAGCGTGCAGCCGCCGCACGTGACCATCGACATCAAGCAGCCCGCGCGTGACCTGGGCGAGTGGCGCGCGCAGCGCATGTGGCCGTTCGCGAGCATGGGCAGGGCTGGTCTGCCGCTGGCCTTCGGCACGGACGCACCCGTTGTGCCGCCTACCAGCACCGACGTGCTCTACACCGCGATCGCGCGCCAGTCTCCCGAGCTGCATCAGCCTGAGGGTGGCTGGTATCCCGAGCAGCGCATGAGCCGTGCCGACGCCCTGCGCGCCTACAGCCTGGGCAGCGCCATGGCCGTGGGCCGCGAGCGCGAGCTGGGGGCTTTGGCGCCGGGCATGCTCGCCGACATTGCCGTGTGGGACACAAACTTCCTCACCTGCAGCATGGACGAGGTCCAGGAGGCTCGCTGCCTGACGACGCACCTGGGCGCATAGGGCCTCGTCGCGCGGATGCGCGGCGTCTGGCGCGCGCTCGGGATCGCGCCCGTGGACGGTGTTGGCGCCAGACGCTACGGATTCCGAGGGCGCGAAGTGGCGGGCCTGCGCCAACAGTGCTTCTGCTGCTCGCTGCTCGGCCATCCCGGCAAAACGGAGCGCCTGGCGCCAACAACGTCCGCGGGCTGCCAACAATAACGCCATACGCGTCCCCCGAGGCATGAGACGACCCGCCGCACGGGGCCTGCGGAGCCTGAGGCGCATCGCGGGACCGCGGCCGAGGCTCGTTTTCCACTCGGGAACGGCTGGGCGTGGGACCAGTGCGTAAGCGCTACCATAGGGCGCATGACCCTGGGTAAGGAGGCCCTCATGTTCGATGGATTCGTGTCCGTGGCAACCCGTGCCCCGCGCGTGCGCGTGGCCGACGTCGGCAGCAACCTTGAGGCTTGCGTGGCCGCTGCGCGTGAGGCCGCAGGCCAAGGCGCCAAGGTCGTGGTGCTGTCGCAGCTGTGCCTCACGGGCTGCACCTGCGGCGACCTGTTTGGCCAAGACATCCTGCTCGACGTCGCCGAGGAGGCGGTGCTGTCCTTTGCCCAGCAGACCGAAGACCTCGACGCCCTGCTGCTGGTGGGCGCCCCGTTGCGCGTGGTGGGCAAGCTCTACAACTGCGCCATCGCCGTCTGCCATGGCGAGCTGCTGGGCATCGTGCCGCAGCAGGCGGTGGACGCCGTCGGCCCCTTCCAACCCGGCCCCGAGGAAGTCTCGCTCGTCCCCTTTGGCGAGGACTACGTGCTGCCGTTCGGCGCCAACCAACTGTTTGCCTGCGACAGCTTGCCCGAACTCGTCGTGGCCGTTGAACTGGGCGCGGACCTGCTGGTGCCCTGCGCCCCGAGCGTGGCCCACGCCTTGGCTGGCGCGACCCTGATCGCCAACCTTGCCGCCGCGCCGGAGATCGTGGGCAAGGCCGCACGCGACCGTGCGCTGGTCACGCTGCAGTCCGCGCAGCTGCTCTGCGCGTATGCGAGCGCCAGCGCCGGTGCTGGCGAGTCCACGACCGACGGCGTGTACGCGGGACAGTGCCTCATCGCCGAGGCGGGCACCCTGCTCGCTCAGGCCGAACCGTTTGGCGCTCAGGCGGCGCTGACACAGGTGGATGTGGACCTGCTGGCCTCCGAGCGTAGGCGTCAGGACTCGTTTGCCCCGGCCGATGACGCGGCTGACGGCTATTGGGTCAGCGACTTCGACCTGGAGTTGGAGGAATGCCACCTCACGCGCGAAGTGGACCCCCACCCCTTCACTCCGCAGGATCCGGCCGAGCGCGCCGAGCGCTGCGAGGCCATCCTCAACATCCAGGCCCACGGCCTGGCCGAGCGCATGGGTGCCATCGGCTCCAAACGTGCCGTGATCGGCATCTCGGGCGGCCTCGACTCCACGCTGGCCCTGCTGGTGACTGCGCGCGCCTTTGACCTGCTGGGACTCGAGCGCTCGGGCATTCTGGCCATCACGATGCCGGGCTTTGGCACGACCGACCGCACGCACAACAACGCCTGGCAGCTTTCCGAGAGCCTGGGGGCGGAGGTGCGCGAGATCGCCATTGGCGCGAGCGTGCGCCAGCACTTCGCCGACATCGGTCACGACGAGACCGTGCGCAACGCCGCCTACGAAAACGCCCAAGCACGTGAGCGCACGCAGATCCTCATGGACGTGGCCAACGACATCGGCGGCCTCGTGGTGGGGACGGGCGACCTGTCGGAGCTCGCGTTGGGCTGGGCGACCTACAACGGCGACCACATGTCCATGTACGGCGTGAACGGCGGCGTGCCCAAGACCCTGGTGCGTCACCTGGTGCGTCATGTGGCCAACACCTGCGGCGACGAGCGCGAGGCGCAGGTGCTGCTCGACGTGCTGGACACGCCCGTGAGCCCCGAGCTGCTTCCCGCCAACGAGGACGGCACCATCGCCCAGCAGACCGAGGACCTCGTGGGGCCCTATGAGCTGCACGACTTCTTTGTGTACCAGATGCTGCGCTACGGCATGCGCCCGCGCAAGGTGCTGCGCCTCGCCTGCGAGGCCTTTGCCGGCAGCTATGACGAGCAGACCATCCTCAAGTGGCTGCGCGTGTTCTACCGGCGCTTCTTCAGCCAGCAGTTCAAGCGCAGCTGCAGCCCGGACGGCCCGGCGATCGGCAGCGTGGGCCTCTCGCCGCGCACGGCCCTGCGCATGCCCAGCGATGCCAGCAGTCGCCTGTGGCTCGCCGAGCTCGAAGAGCTGTAA
>CACXFF010000182.1 GCA_902766805.1 uncultured Coriobacteriaceae bacterium
GACTACCTGGTCGACGACGTGTCCAACGAGCTGAGCTATCTGCTCGGCCTGGCCAAGAGGTAGCCTATGTCACGCGCCGACGAGCTGTTCGTGCGGATGTGCAACGACATCATCGAGCACGGCACCACCACCGAGGGGCAGAAGGTCCGCCCGCATTGGGAGGACGGCAGCCCCGCCTACACCATCAAGCGCTTCGGCGTGGTCAACCGCTATGACCTGCGCGAGGAGTTCCCCGCGCTCACGCTGCGGCGCACCGCGCTCAAGAGCTGCATGGACGAGATCTTGTGGATCTACCAGCGCAAGTCCAACAACATCGCCGATCTGGCGCCCCACATCTGGGACGAGTGGGCCGACGAGGACGGATCGATCGGCAAGGCGTACGGCTACCAGGTGGGCAAGCTGTCCCAGTACCCGGACGGCGACTATGACCAGATGGACCGCGTGCTCAAGGACCTGCGCGAGCAGCCGTTCTCGCGACGCATCCTCACCAACCTCTACAACTTCGATGACCTGCACGAGATGAACCTGTACCCGTGCGCCTACAGCTGCACGTACAACGTCACCGACGACCGTCGTGCGGATGGGCGTCTCACGCTCAACCTCGTGCTCAACCAGCGCAGCCAGGACGTGCTCGCGGCCAACAACTGGAACGTGTGCCAGTACGCGCTGCTGCTGATGATGGTCGCGCAGAGCGTGGGCATGGTCGCGGGCGAGCTGCTGCACGTGATCGCCGACGCGCACATCTATGATCGGCACGTGGAGATCGTGCGCGAGCTCATCTCCCGTCCGCAGCATGCGGCTCCGCGCGTGACGCTCAACCCGGATGTCACGGACTTCTACGCCTTCACGACCGACGACCTCGTGGTGGAAGGCTACGAGTGCGGGCCGCAGGTCAAGAACATCCCCATCGCGGTGTAGTCCGCACGGCGTGGCGAAGGAAGGGGCGCAGATGAGTGACAGGGGAGGGCGCATCGAGGGGCGCGACGTGAGCGAGCGCTCGGTCGTGCTCTTCGACTTCGACGGTACCCTGGCCGACAGCATGCCGGGCATCATCGCCACGGCCCGTGAGGTGCTCACGGCGCGCGGCTGGGACGACGAGCGCATCGGCGACCTCAAGCGCATCGTGGGGCCACCCTTCCCCGTGGCCTGGTCGCAGATCTATGGCGTCTCTGCTGCGGAGGCCGAAGAGATCACCGAAGCCTATCGCGCGATCTACAGCAGGCGTGACCCCCTGAGCTCGCCGCTCTATCCAGGCGTTCCCGAGCTGTTGGAGGCGTTGCGCGCACGCGGCAAGCGGCTTGGCATCTGCAGCTCCAAGCGTCTCGGCCTCGTGCGTACGATGCTGGATGCCCATGGCGTGCTCGACGCGTTTGAAGAGGTCGTGGCGCAGCAGGATGCGCGCCATGCCGACAAGCCTTGGCTCGTGGCCGAGTCGCTGCGGCGTTTTGGCGCAGGCCCGGATGACGCCGTGATGGTGGGAGACCGCAACTACGACGTGGCTGGCGCCGCGGAGGCGGGCGTGCCCTGCGTGGGCGTGCTTTTCGGGACGGCTGAGCGCGAGGAGCTCGAGCAGGCAGGCGCCGCCTGCATCGTGGACAGCGTGGATGCCCTGCGCGCCGTGCTGCTGGGGGAGCAGCGCTAGCGTGGCCGCCGTGCAGCATGAGGCCAAAGGCGCTAGCTCGGAGGCCCGGGCACGCGCGCGTTCGCGTGCGGCCAAGGCTGCGGCCAAAACCCGTGCGCGGCGTCGCGAGGAGGCTGCCGACGAGGCCTGGTTGGCCCACGTGGCAGCGGCAGATGTCGATGTGACGTCGACGCAGGTGAGCTTGGCCACGCATCACGTGATGGTGGCCAACAAGTCCAAGGACACCAAACCCGAGCTGCTGGTACGCGCGTACCTGCGCAGCTGCGGGCTGACGGGCTATCGCCTGCACTGGAAGGCGCCGGCGGGGCGTCCCGATGTGTGCTATCCGGGGCGCAAGCTGGCCATATTCGTGCAGGGCTGCTTCTGGCACGCGTGCCCGCACTGCACGCCGCGTCGCCCCACCACGCGGCAGGAGTATTGGGACGCCAAATTCGCACGCAACCAAGCGCGCGACCACGCCCAGGTACAGACGCTGCTCGAGGCAGGTTGGACGGTCGTGATGGTGTGGGAGTGCCGCCTCAAGGACGCGCGCCGCGAGCGCACGCTGCGCGAGGTGGCCGAGCTCGTGCGCGCGGCGGGGGTGGCGCCGTTGGGCCCGCGCGTGGTGGAACCGGGCGGGACGCGTCCTTGGCGGCGCGTGTAGCTGGCGTTTGTCCCGCGTCGCGCACGGAGAGGGCAAGGGCTAGAGCTGGGAATTCAGGCGAGCGATCTGCCGGCGCAGGCGTGCCCGGTGTGGCGCGCCCAACGTGATGCTGGCGAGCGAGCGGCCATCGGCCGGCCCGCGTCCTCTTCATTCACCGTCGAAGACGCGCTCGTACATCTCCTCCATGTCGTCCAGGCGCAGCAAGCACACCTGGCCGTAGTTGGCCACCGAGCCCGCACCGCAGTCGATGGCAAGGCGGTCGGGCATGCCGCCCGTGCTGGCGTCGGCGCCCAGGTAGAGCATCTGCAGGAAGCCGAACTCGTTGCGCGCGGGCCGATCGGACACGTCGGCGTAGACCTCGGCCACCACGCTGGGGGTGTGGCCGGACACCACGATGGCGCCCTCGCCGTGCTCGTTCATGAGGCCGGTGTGGTGCCCGAAATAGTCCTCGCGGATCCACAGCAGGTCGTCGGAGTCCTGGGCGCAGAGCATCTCCTCCAGCGCGTGGGCGTCCCAGCCCTCCTCGCGTGGCACCACGGGACGGATGCCAGCGTGCACGAGCACGAAGTCGCGCCCGCCCACGTTCACCTGTTCGTGCAGGGGCAGCGAGCGCACCCAGCGCACCATCTCGCCGTAGGCTTCGCCCACGAGCGTGGTGAGCTGTTCGGCCGTGACCATGCCGCCGTTCTGGCTCCAGAGCAGCCAGTTGTAGGCGTCGGAGGGGTCGGCCAGGGCGTCGAGCATCATGGACTCGTGGTTGCCCATGAGCGCGGTGCAGTTGGGCAGCGAGCGCACGAGCTTGAGGACCTCGAGCGGGTCGGGGCCGCGGTCCACCATGTCGCCGATCACGTAGATGTGGTCGTCGTCCGTGAGCGAGGCGCGCGACAGCAGCCGGTCAAAGGCGCGCACGTGGCCGTGCATGTCGCTACATACGTAGGTTGCCATGGCGCTCCTCTCTTGGGCTGGGCGCTTGTCACATACACCATAAGGATAGCCCAAGTGGCTTAATCGTGCTCAGGGCGCCGTTTGCCCGTCATGAGACGACGCCTGCCGGGGGAGGGGGCGGTGGCGCTGTGCGGATGGGTCCGCGCTTGGCCGACGCACGGGCTTTTTTGTCCGGGGGGCAGGTATTATGGAGCAGTCTATTGAACGTTGATGGGAGGACCCATGCTGCTAGAGAACCGCATCTGGATGGCCAAGGGCGAGGAATCCTGCTACCTGCTGCTCAACCAGGCCAATCGCCACGGCATCATCGCTGGCGCCTCGGGCACGGGCAAGACGGTCACACTCAAGGTCATGGCCGAGGGCTTCAGCCAGGCCGGCGTGCCCGTGTTCATGGCCGACGTGAAGGGCGACGTCGTCGGCATGGCCCAGGAAGGCGCGATGAGCGACGGCCTGGCCAAGCGCCTGCCGTTCTTTGGCATCGAGCCCGACGAGTTCACGTTCCGCTCCAACCCCGTGCGCGTGTGGGACATGCTGGGGGACGCGGGCATCCCGGTGCGCGTGACCATCTCGGACATGGGCCCGACGCTGCTCGCGCGCCTGCTCGGCCTCACCGAGGTGCAGGAAGGCGTGCTCAACATCGTCTTCCACGTGGCGGACGACCAGGGCATGCTGCTCATCGACCTCAAGGACCTGCGTGCCATGCTGAGCTTCGTGGCCGACAACGCCAAGGCCATCGAGTCCAGCTACGGCCGCGTGTCGTCGGCGAGCGTGGGCGCCATCCAGCGCAAGCTGCTCACGCTGAAGGACCAGGGCGGCGACGTGTTCTTTGGCGAGCCCAACCTGGACCTGTCCGACTGGTTCGACTGCGCGTCGGACGGCCGCGGCTTCATCAACATCCTGAACGCCAGCCGCCTCATCAATCAGCCGCAGGTCTACGCCATGTTCCTGCTGTGGATGCTCTCGCAGCTCTTCGAGACCCTGCCCGAGGTCGGCGACCCCGACAAGCCGCGCTTCGTGTTCTTCTTCGACGAGGCGCACCTGCTCTTCGACGGCATGCCCAAGGTCCTGGTGGACAAGATCGTCCAGGTGGTCAAGCTCGTCCGTTCGAAGGGCGTGGGCGTGTACTTCATCACGCAGAGCCCCTCCGACATCCCCAACGAGGTGCTCGCGCAGCTGTCGAATCGCGTGCAGCACGGCCTGCGCGCCTACACCCCCGCCGAGCAGAAGGCCGTGCGCGCCGCTGCGGCCAGCTTCCGCGCGCGTCCGGGCTTCGATGCCGCGGCCGCGCTGCAGGAGCTGGGCACGGGCGAGGCGCTCGTGAGCTTCCTGGACGAGAACGGCACGCCCAGCATCGTGGAGCGCGCCCGCGTGCTGCCGCCGCAGTGCCTGATGGCCGCGCCTAGCCCCGAGACGCTCGAGCGCGTGTATACCGAGCAGCGCGACCTCATGGACGCCTACGGGGAGGTGGTCGACCGCGAGAGCGCCTACGAGATCATCGAGGAGCAGCGTGAGGCCTCGGCCGAGGAGGCACGCCTGGCCGCCGAGCGCGCTGCCTTCGAGAAGGAGAAGGCCGAGTGGGAGAAGCAGCGCGCCCTGGAGGAGCAGCGTGCCGCCAAGGAGGCCGAGCGCGAGGCCGCCCGCCAGGCCAAGGAGGAGGAGCGCCTGCGCATCGCCGAGGAGAAGGAAGCAGAGCGCAAGCGCATCGCTGCGGAGAAGGAGGCCGAGCGCCTGCGCATCGCGGCCGAGAAGGAAGCGGAGCGCCAGCGCATCGCGGCCGAGAAGGAGGCCGAGAAGCAGCGCATCGCCGCCGAGAAGGAAGCGGCCAAGAAGCAGGCGGAGATGAGCAAGCTGGTGTCGCGCTTCACGGGCAACATCGTGGGCGCTTTGGGCCGTCAGGCAGGCTCTGCCATCACGCGCGGTCTGTTCGGCACGAAGCGTTAGTCCGCGCGGCCCGCGGCTCATCGCGGGCGGGGATGACCGGTAGGGCTCGGGCACGCGTCCTGTCGCGGCGGCTGCACGAGCCCCATACAGACAAGGAGGATGCGCATGTCTCTCACGTTGGTGCTGGTCCGTCACGGCAAGGCCGCTGCCAAGCGCTTGGGCCAGACGGACTTCGACCGTGAGCTCACGCCTGCGGGCCGTGAAGCCCTTGCCCAGGCGTACGGCAAGACGTTCGCACAGCTTTCCGATGCGCACGACGTAGAACTGTGGGTGAGCCCTGCCGTGCGCGCCGAGCAGACCGCGGCGGAAATCGTCGCCGTGCTCGACACCGAGCTGGCCGAAGAGCGCCGTCTGGACTGCCTCTACGAGCAGGATGCCGACGCCTTCCTAGATGAGCTGTCGACGCGCGTGCTGGAGGGCCCGGGCGTCGTGGTGGCCGTGGGCCACGTGCCGTTCATGGAGCAGCTGGCGGCGTGGTTGGGTGGCTATGAGCTGCCCTTCTCCACGGGTGCCGCTGCCGCCTTCGAACTGAAGGAGCCGCCCTCCCACGCGCCCGCCGGGCGCCCGCCGGTGCGCCTGCTCTGGTTCGTCCAGGGCCCGCGCAGCTCGTGACGGCGTTGCGGGGCGGCGCATAGGTTCGCTTAAGGTTGGAGAAGTACGGTGGTGGCGTTTCGCCGTGCGACGAGCGTGGAGGGGAGTTGGGCCATGAGGCTTTTGTTGGCGGAGGACGAACGGGAACTCGCGCGGGCGCTGACGGCGATACTCGAGCATTCGGGGTACGTGGTGGATGCCGCGGCCGACGGCGAGGAGGCGCAGTATTTGCTCAGCTGCAACGACTACGACCTGCTCGTGCTCGACATCATGATGCCCAAGGTCGATGGTCTCACCGTGCTGCGTGAGTTCCGTGCGCAGGGCGGCACCACGCCCGTCATCCTGCTCACGGCCAAATCGGAGATTTCTGACCGCGTGGAGGGCCTGGATTCGGGCGCCAACGACTACCTCACCAAGCCCTTCGCCGCAGCCGAGCTGCTCGCGCGCATCCGAGCGCTCACGCACACGAGCCCCGGCCTGGTGAAGCAGAGCCTGAGCTTTGGCGACCTGTCTTTGGACGCCGAGGCGTCCGCCCTGCGCTGCGGCGACGCGCGCGAGGACCTCACGCCGCGCGAGTACCAGATGATGGAGATGCTGGTGACCCATCCCGGCGCCAAGCTCTCGACCGACCAGTTCATGCGCAAGATCTGGGGAGGCCTGGCCGACGCCGAGACGTCGGTGGTGTGGGTGAACATCTCCAACCTGCGCAAGAAGCTTGCGCGCGTGGGCGCCCACGTCAAGATCAGCGCGGCGCGCAACGTCGGGTACTACCTGGAGGAGACGGCCGAGTAGCGGCTGGACGCGATGGCTGGCGCGCGGGTGCGCGGAGGAGGGGATCTGGTGGGCGCTGCGCAGGATACGCGAGCTTCTGGTGCCCCGCAGCCGCAACTCGTGCGTGAGCTGCGGCGCAAGTTCATCGTGAGCGCCATGTTGGCCGTCGGCCTCGTGGTGCTGGGCATCGTGGCGGTGATCAACATCGCCTATTGGCTGAACGCGCGCAACACCGCGGACGCCCAGCTGGAGGTGCTCGCCTCGAGTGGCGGGTCGTTCGAAGGCATGCTGGAGCTGCGCCAGCTCGATGACGCGAACCCGGACGTCTCAGGCGACATCAGGGGCGATGGGATTATTCCCGGCCGCTTCGCTGGCACGGGCCAGCCCGCTACCGCCGCTGGGCAGCAAGGGACCGCGCAACAGGTGGACTCCGCGGCCGGGCAGCAGGATACCGGGCAGCGTGCGGACGTCGCAGCGCAGACCGATGCGGCACAGACAGACGGCACGCAAGAGCCTGGCGCCACCGTGCAGTCCGATGCGGCGCAACAGACGGACGGTGCGGCGCAGACCAATACGCCGCAGCC
>CACXFF010000183.1 GCA_902766805.1 uncultured Coriobacteriaceae bacterium
CGGCTGGGCACCTCGAACATCACGTCGCGCAGGACGTCTTCGCAGATGGCGCGCAGGCCGCGTGCGCCCGTGCCTCGGTCGATGGCCTGCCGTCCGATGGCACGCAGCGCTTCGGGCTCGAACGTCAGCTCCACGCCGTCGTAGGCCAGAAGCTCCTGGTACTGGCGCACCAGCGCGTTGCGCGGCTCGGTGAGGATGCGCACCATGGCGTCCTCGCTGAGCTCGCAAGTGTGGGTGATCACGGGAATGCGCCCGACGAACTCGGGGATGAGGCCAAAGCGATGCAGGTCCTGCGGCTCGACCATGGCCAGCAGCTCGTCATCCGTGAGCTGGTCGCTCGCGGCGTTCCCCGCGCTGGAGAAGCCCACGCTGCGCCGTGCGGTGCGCCGTCGCACGATCTCGGGCAGGCCGACGAACGCCCCGCTGCAGATGAAGAGGATGTTGGTGGTGTCGAGCTGCGAGGTCTTCTGGAACAGGTTGGTACGCCCGCCGAGCGGCTGGACTTTGGTGAGCGAACCTTCCAACAGCTTGAGCAGGCCCTGCTGCACGCCTTCACCCGAAGGGTCGTGGTTCATGGCGAGGTTGCTGCCCCCACCGCTCTCGCGCGCGATCTTGTCGATCTCGTCGATGTAGACGATGCCGAGCGCTGCGGCCTCGGCGCTCCCAGCGGAGGCGATGAGGCGTGCGAGCACTGAGTCCACGTCGTCCCCGACGTAGCCGGTGTCGGTGAGCGTGGTGGCGTCGGCGATGGCCAACGGCACGTCCAGGATGCGCGCGAGCGTCTGCACCATGAGGGTCTTGCCCGTGCCGGTGGGACCGAGCAGCAAGATGTTGGACTTGGCGATCTCCACGTCGGACTGCCGGGACCAACCGGGCGTGGTGCGCTTGT
This sequence comes from uncultured Coriobacteriaceae bacterium, assembly GCA_902766805.1. GTDB lineage: Bacteria > Actinomycetota > Coriobacteriia > Coriobacteriales > Atopobiaceae > CACXFF01. The sequence goes on from CACXFF010000183.1 coordinate 890, forward strand.
AGTGGTTGTAGACTGCCACGGCCAGGGTGCGCCGCGCGTCCTCCTGCCCGATGACGTAGGCGCCCATGGCGTCGAAGAGCTCCTGGGGCGTGGGCAGGCTACCGTCCTTGTGCAGCAGCGGGCCAATCTCCACCTCTTTGTCGAGGCGCTGGCCAGCCTTGGGCGCGGCGAAGACCTTGCGTTTGGTGCCGGACGCCTTGCTCGGCACCGTGGCGTGTCGGCTGTCGCTGGCACGGGTGGGGGAGGCGGACGCCTTTGCTTTGGGCGTACGTGCCTTGGCCGGCTTATCCTTGGGCGCGGTTGCCGGCTTGCCTGCCTGCGTGCTGGCTAAAGGCGTGTCACCCAGGAGCGTCTCGCTCCCGCCGACCGACGCCATGTAGCCGCGCGGCGCGGGATGCGGGTCGTACTTGTTGGCGACGGGCTTGCGCACGTTGTTGCCCACCACGGCGTGTTCGATGGGCACGAGCTCGCCGTATGCGTTGGGGACGAGCTTGCGTCCCTTGTAATACTTGTCGTAGTGCTCCTGCATGGTGGGCGCCGTGCCAAAGGGCGGGTCGTAGTCATCTTCGGTGAAGTCCTTGAGCTTGGTGCGGAAGAGGTGCGCGAGCCCCAGGCCCAGCACGATGACCACGCCCACCATCACGATGTTCATGATGGCGTCGAGGTCCCAGCGGCCGCCGTCGAGGCTCCAGGCCACGCGGCCGAGCATGAGCGCCAGCACGAATACCGCCAGCGCGACGACTAGCTTGTGGTTGCGCAAGGTGCGGCGGATGCCGTCGAGCGCCTTGCGGTCGTCTTCCAAATCCTTGCGTTGCGTGTCCAAGCCGCTGCCTCCCTCCGTGCCTGCGCCCAGTATTCCCTATATGCGGCTTGCGTGCCAAAGGGAAACAACCATGGCACACGCGGTGCCCGCGGAGCGTCCTCCCGATGCATGTGGCGCCCGCGGGTCGCCCATCTGGTGCCAAAATCTCACAAAGATAGACTTAGATTTCTGAATATAAGCACACTCAAGGGGAATACTACTAAACGATAAACCGCACGGGGTCGCCCAGGCGCGACCCGAGTCCCTACCGGGTGGCTTCGCAGTCGCCCGTCCAGAAAAGAGTGATGCATATGCGTATGGACAAGCTTTCCGTGACGGCTGCCGAGGCGTTCCAGGCCGCAATGGGCATCTCTGCCGATGCCGACGCCGCGGCGGTCGCCCCGGTGCACCTGCTGTCCGCCCTGCTCTCGGCCGAGGAGCGCAACATCGCCGCCATCGTCGAGCGCATCGGCGCCGACCCGAAGAAGATCCAGACCCAAGTGAACGACGCCATCGCCCGCGCGCCCAAGGTGACGGGCGATGCCAGCCAGATGGGCATGACCCAGGACCTGGTGAACGTCATCAACGCCGCCGAGAAGCTGGCCACCCAGCTTGGCGACTCCTACACCACCACCGAGCACCTCTTCTGCGCGCTCTGTGACGCGCGCGACGACGCAGGCTCCATCCTGCGCGGCGCCGGCGTCACGGCCAAGCGCGCCCGTGAGGCTTACGAGGAGCTGCGCGGTGACGAGCGCGTGACCGACCAGCAGGGCAAGCCGCAGTTCAAGGCGCTGGAGCAGTACGGCCGCAACGTGACCGACCTCGCCCGCCAGGGCAAGCTCGACCCGGTCATCGGCCGC
>CACXFF010000184.1 GCA_902766805.1 uncultured Coriobacteriaceae bacterium
CAGTGGGTGGGCATCTGGAACTCGACCGCGTCGGCCGGGCGTTTGGCCAGCACCGGGCCGACCACCTCGGGGATCACGTCGCCCGCCTTGTGCACGATGACGGTGTCTCCCACGCGCACGTTCTTGCGGCGAATCTCGTCGAGGTTGTGCAGCGTGGCGCGCGCGATGGTGGACCCGGCGACCACCACCGGATCGAACTCGGCCACCGGCGTGAGCACGCCCGTGCGTCCCACCTGGATGCGGATCTCGCGCAGGACGGTCTGCTTCTCCTCGGGCGGGAACTTGAAGGCGATGGCCCAACGCGGGGCGCGCGCCGTGAAGCCGAGCGCCTCCTGCGCGGCGAACGAGTCGACCTTCACGACCACGCCGTCGATGTCGTAGTCCAGCTCGTCGCGCTGTGCCAAGGCGTCGGCGCAGTACTGGTGCACCTCGGCCGCGCTCGCGCAGCGCCGGGCCAACGGATTGACGGACAGGCCGCAGTCGGCGAGCCAGCCGAGGAAGTCCCATTGGGTCTCCAAGCCCAGGTTCTCGGGCACGGCCACGGCGTAGAGGAAGCTCGCCAGGTCGCGGCTGGCCGTGATGCGGGGGTCCTTCTGGCGCAGCGAGCCGGCCGCGGCGTTGCGCGGGTTGGCGAAGGGGCGCAGGCCGGCGGCGTCGGCCTCTTCGTTCAGCCGGACGAAGGAGCGCTTGGGCATGTAGACCTCGCCGCGCACCTCCACCTCGGCGCCGGGCGTGGCGGACAGGCGGCTCCAGCCCTGGACGGAGAGGCGGGCCGGGATGTCACGGACCGTCTGCACGTTGGCCGAGACGTCCTCGCCCGTCGTGCCGTCGCCGCGCGTGGCCGCCCGCACGAACTGCCCGTCGCGGTAGGTGACGGCCACGCCCAGGCCGTCGATCTTCAGCTCGCAGGTGTACGCCACCGGATGCGCGGCGCTCGCGCCCAGCGCCTCGTCGGTGCGACGCAGCCACTCGTCGAGCTCGTCGAGGTCCATCGCGTCGTCCATCGAGTACATGCGGCGGGCATGCGTGACCGGCGTGAACTGCCGGTCCACGAAGCCGCCGACGCGTTGGGTGTAGCTGTCGGGCGTGACGAGCTCGGGGTGCTCGGCCTCGAGCGCGAGCAGCTCCTGGAGCAGCTTGTCGAACGCCGCGTCGCTGATCTCGGGCTGGTCGAGCGCATAATAGCGATAGGCGTGGTAGTCGAGCTGTTGGCGCAGCTCAGCGGCCCGTTCGGCAGGGGTGCGCGGGGCGCTGGCCTGCCGTGTCGTCTGCGCTATGGGGACAGGGTCGCCAAAGAGCGACTCCTGCAGGGGCATGGGGTGTTGTTCTGCCACGATTCCTCCCTGTCTGTCGTGGGGTCCATCGTAGCAAACGCGCGCCTGCCGTCGGCGCTTTTTCGCACGCATTCACGCGGCCGCAAAAGTCATGGCGCGGAGGACGGGCGGCCGTTTGGTACCAAAAAGACGTGGTCTCTTTGGTACCAAGGACGTGCGCTCCCTTAGGCCAGCTGGGCCTTGTAGCCGGCGGCCTCCACGGCCGCCACCAGCGCCTTGTCGCTCGTGAGCAGGCCGGCGTCCAGCTCGGCGGTGCCCGCGTCCAGCGACACGACCACGTTCTTCACGCCGCGGACGCCCTCGAGCGCCTCCTTCACGTGGGCGACGCAGTGCTGGCACATCATGCCTTCGACGTTCAGGGTCTTGTGGGACATCTCGGTTCCTTCCTCTTGCGCGGCCTCGGCCGCAACGGTGACAGATGGGGACGGCACGGCAGCCTCGGCATGCGCGCTCGGCTTCCACGTGCGCAGGCGCAGGGCGTTGGACACCACGAACACGCTGGAGAAGCCCATGGCCGCCGCGCCGATCATCGGGTTGAGCGTGATGCCCCACGGCGCCAGCACGCCCATGGCCACGGGGATGCAGATGGCGTTGTAGAAGAGCGCCCAGAAGAGGTTCTGGCGGATGGTGCGCATCGTGGCGCGTGACAGCTCGATGGCCGTGGCCACGTCGGCCGGGTCGGAGCGCATGAGCACCACATCGGCCGATTCGATGGCCACGTCGGTGCCTGCGCCGATGGCGATGCCCACGTCGGCTCGTGCGAGCGCCGGCGCGTCATTGATGCCGTCGCCCACCATGGCCACGCGCTCGCCACGCTCCTGCAGCGCGCGTACCTGCTCTTCCTTTTGCTGCGGAAGCACGCCCGCCACGACCTCGTCCACGCCGACCTGGCGCGCCACGGCCCGTGCGGTACGCTCGCCGTCTCCTGTGAGCAGCAGCGTGCGCACGCCCAACGCACGCAGGGCCGCGACGGCCGAGGCGCTCGTGGTCTTGACGGGGTCGGCCACGGCCACACAGCCCAACAGCCGGCCGTCCAACGCAAAGAACAGCGGCGTCTTGGCGTCATCGGCGAGAGCGTCGGCCTGCGCGCGCAGCTCCCCCAGCGCCACGCCGTAGTCCGCCATGAGGCGCGCGTTGCCCGCAAGCGCCTGTTGGCCGTCGACCTGCGCGGACAGCCCGCCGCCCGGTACCTGGGCAAAGGCTTGCACGCCGGACTCCCCTTCCCCGCCGTTGTCGATGCCCGGTGCCTGCTCGTCCACGTAGGCGCACACGGCGCGCGCCAAGGGATGCTCGGACTTGCGCTCCAGGGCGCCGGCGAGCCAGAGCAGGTCCACGTCGTTGGCACCCGGCGCGAGCAACAGGTCGGTCACGGCCGGCGCGCCGGCGGTCACGGTGCCCGTCTTGTCCAGCACGACGGTGCTGAGCGTGCACGCGGTCTCCAGGCTCTCCGCGTCCTTGATCAGGATGCCATTGGCAGCGCCGCGCCCGGTGCCCACCATGATGGCCGTGGGCGTGGCCAGGCCCAACGCGCAGGGGCACGAGATCACGAGCACCGAGATGGCGTGCGTGAGCGCCGTGGCGACCCCGCCGCCCAAGAGCAGCCACACGACGAAGGTGAGCGCCGCGAGAGCCAGCACCACGGGCACGAAGACGGCGGCGATGCGGTCTGCCTGGCGCTCGATGGGCGCCTTGGAACTCGTGGCGTCGTCCACCAGGCGGATGATCGCGGCCAAGGTGGTGTCGTCGCCGACCGCCGTGGCCTCCATCACCAACCAGCCCGACGTGCTCACGGTGGCCCCAGTCACGCGGTCGCCCACGCCCACCTCCACGGGCACGGGCTCGCCGGTGATGGCAGACTCGTCGATGCGCGCCGAGCCCTCCACCACGACGCCGTCGACCGGCACCGCTTCGCCCGCACGCACGACGAGACGGTCGCCCGTGTGAACGTCGTCGGCGGAGATCGTGCGCTCTTGGCCGTCCTCAAGCAGCGTGGCGGTCTTGGGTGCGAGGTCCATGAGCGCCGTGATGGCGCCCGTGGTGCGTCCCTTGGCCCGCGCCTCGAAGTATTTGCCCAGCGTGATGAGGGTGAGGATCATGCCCGCCGAGTCGAAGTACAGGCTGTGCAGCGCCTCGTGGGCGGCATGCGCGTTGCCGGCGCCGAGGCCCAAGGCCATCACGTAGAGCTGCGCCACACTCCACACGGC